>CAZSQF010000181.1:0-6487 GCA_964608935.1 uncultured Actinomycetota bacterium
ACCTGCACGCCTACGACAACCGCTATTTGTGGATGCACCTCAAGCGCATCCTCGGGTCCCACTTCGCCAACTACCACGAGGCGTGGCAGGCGAACCGGCTGGTCGACCTCGGGATGATCCACCCGATCCTGTCGCAGACCTACCCCTTGGCCCGGACCGCCGACGCGGCCCACGAGGTGCACCGCAACCGGCACGCCGGCAAGATCGGCATCCTGGTCGGCGCGCCCGAGGAGGGTCTGGGTGTGCGCGACCACGACAAGCGCGAACGCCATCGTGACCGGATCGAGGCGTTCCACGACCTGTAGCCGGTCCGCCGGTCAGCAGGCGGTGCCACCGAGCGCGAGCGGGCTGAGGCAGTTCGGCCACCAGTGCATCGCCGCGACCAGGGGGAGCGCCGCCCATGCGCGGCCGCGGGTGCTGACGAGCGCAGCGATCACGATCGCCCCACCGGCGCCGAGCGCGCCGGTGTAGAGCCCGGTGAGCAGGTCCCCGAAGATGAACCCGCCCGTGGCGAACACGTGGGCCACCACCACGACGACCACCGGGGTGAGCACGGCCCCGCGGGGCACGGTGTCCCCGGCCGGCACGAGCCGGTCGGCGAGCAGCACCAGCACCGCGAGGCCCACCACGGCCACGAGCGCTGGCGCGACGCGCGTCGGCCCGATGGCGCGCGCCAGGCCCAGGAGCAGCGCTAGGCCGGCGCCGCCGATACCGACGGTCCGGAGGAACTGGGTCAGCGACACGTCGGTGGGGCGGAACGCCTCGCGGCCACGCACGGTGAGGAACGTGATCAGCAGCATTGCACCGGCGGTCGCCGCGGCGAAGTGCAGGAGCCCGGCCACACCGAACCCGGCCGCGCCGACGCCGAACGCGCCGGTCGGAGCGGCGACGACGCCTCCGAGGGGGCCCAGGAGCACCCGACCGATGTCGCCCGGCATGCGCAGCCAGGCCACGACCGCGCCGACGGCGATCACCGGGAGGACCAGGACGAGTCCGGACGTCCAGCCCGACCGCTGGTCGCTGAGGCCGAACGCGGCCCGGCCGTCGCCCCGAAAGCGGGACAGCAACAGGGGCACGAGGCCGGTGATCGCGAACGTCCAGAAGCTCGACAGCAGGAGCGCGACGAGGCCCCGCTGGGGATACAGCGGCAGCTGAGCGACGAGCCTGACCGCGAAGCCACCGAACACGGCGGCGGCCGCGGCCAGGATGACGTCACTGCGGGCGTCGTCGGGGCTCACGTACACGGCGGCGGACGCTAGCACCCGGCCCGTGTCGGCCCGGCCCCGCAACGAGGCGTGCGGGTCGGCACCGGCTCGCGGCTACCCTTGGGCGCTTCCCCACCCTCGTGAAGGAGCCACGTGCTGGAGGCTTCCATGGTCGTGATCGGCGACGAGATCCTGGGTGGGTACGTCACCGACGCGAACTCGCCGTGGTTCGCCGAGCGGCTGCGCGCCCACGGCGTCCCGCTCACGCGCGTGCACGTCATCCCCGACGAGGCGCACGCCATCGACGAGGCGGTGCAGACGGAGCTGGCGCGTTCGCGGCCCCGGGCGATCGTGACCTCCGGCGGCATCGGTTCGACACCGGACGACATCACCTACGAGGCGGTGGCGGCGAGCCTCGGCCGGCCGCTCGTCGAGGACCCCGTCATCAGTGACCGGATCGGCCAGGCGCTCGATTGGACGCGTGAGCAGGGCATCGACGTCGATGCCGCGTTCGCCTGGCACTTCATGCGCATGGCGCGGGTGCCTGACGGCTCGCGCCTGCTCCTGCGGGCCCGCGGCTGGGCGCCGGGCATCGCCGTCGACGTGGACGGTGGCTGCGACGAGGGCGGCGCAACGGTGATCGTCCTTCCGGGCGTGCCCTCGGAGTTCCGGTCGATCGTGTCGGAGGTGGTGGAGCCGGAGCTGTTCGCCGGGCGCAACGACCTCCCCGCCGTCGTCGAGATCGAGCACGGGTTCCCCGAGAGCGCGCTGAACCTCACCTTCGCGGACGTGCTGGCGGCCCATCCGCGGGTGCGGCTCGGCAGCTATCCGGGCGCCCCCATGCTCGTGCGCCTGTCCGGCCCGCCCGGCGAGGTGGAGGCGGCCGCGGCACGGATCCGCGAGGCGATCGCCTCCCTCGAGGCCACACCGGAGGGTGCGCGCCTCGCCGCGGCGTGGGCGCGCCGGCTCGGGATCGAGGAGGAGTCATGAACCGGCGCCTGCTGTTCGTGCACGCGCACCCCGACGACGAGGCCTCCAAGGGTGCCGCGACGGCCGCTCGCTACGTCGACGAGGGCGCGACGGTCGTGCTCGTGACCTGCACCGGTGGCGAGGCCGGGGAGGTGCTCAACCCGGCGGCGGGCGCGGTCGACCCGGCCGACATGCCCGCGACCCGGGCCCGCGAGCTGGCGGCCGCGGTCGAGGCGATCGGGTTCACCCGGAGCTATGCGCTGGGCTACCCCGATTCCGGCTATCACGAGGACCCGGCCGACGTCCCCGAGGGCGTGTTCGCCCGCGCGCCGCTCGACGAGCCGTCCCGCATGCTCGCCGCCATCGTCCGCCGTGAGCGGCCGCAGGTGGTCGTGACCTACCCCGAGGACGGCGGCTACCCGCACCCCGACCACATCATGAACCACCTGGTCACGATGCGGGGCCTCGAGCTCGCCGAGGCACCCGATGCGGACCTCGGACAGGTCGACGGTCACGACCGACCCCCGTGGCGTGTGCCGAAGGTCTACGCCTCGATGATCTATCCGGCGGAGCGGGTCCTGGCCCTGCATCAGGGCATGCTCGACCGCGGGCTCGACAGCCCGTACCAGGAGTGGGTCGAGAAGCGGGACTTCGACACCGGGGCGGTCGAGCTCGACGCACGGGTCCCGTGCGCCGACTGGTTCGACCGGCGGGACGCCGCCCTGCTGGCGCACGTGACCCAGATCGATCCGACGGGGAGCTGGTTCCAGGTGCCGCGGGACCTCGAGCGTGAGCGCTACCCGTACGAGAGCTACGTGCTCCTGCGCAGCGACGTCGTGGTCCATCGCCCGGAGGCAGACCTGTTCGGCGGCCTCGACGTCGACCGTCCAGCCGAGGGATCGGGTCAGGTCCGCTCGGCCCGCGCGTGAGCCGCGGGTCCGACCAGGGCGACCGGATCCCCCCCGCCGGCCCCGGCGAGGCGACGTCGGCGTCGCCCGTCAGGGCGTCGGCGTGGCGGGTGCTGACGAGCCGGGACTTCGGGACCTTCTTCCTCGGCAGCTCCCTGTCGAACATCGGCACCTGGTTCCAGAACATCGCCGCGGGGCTGCTCGTGTTCGAGCTGACGCGGTCCACGCTGCTGGTCGGCGTCGTCAACTTCTCGCAGTTCATCGGGGCGTTCGTGCTCGCGCCGTGGGCCGGCGCGGCCGCCGACCGGTTCGATCGTCGCCGGCTGCTGATGGTGTCGCAGATCGCGGCGGCGTCGGTCGGCGCCGGGCTCGCGATCGTGACCCTGCTGGGCTGGGTCACGACCCCGATCGTGGTCGGGGCGGCGGCGCTGCTCGGGCTGTCCCTCGCGTTCATGGTGCCGGCGCTGCTCGCGCTCGTCCCGCTGCTGGTCCCCCAGGAGCAGCTGGAGTCGGCGATCTCGCTCAACTCGGTCAGCTTCAACCTCGCGCGCGCGGTCGGTCCCGTGCTCGGGGCGCTGGTCGTCGAGCACGCCGGCTACGGGGTCGCGTTCGGGCTGAACGCGGCGTCGTTCCTGGCGTTCGTGGGCGCGTTGACGCTCGTGAGACCACGGCCGCAGTCCCGGCACCGGGGCCCACGCCCGAAGCTGATGGCGTCGGTCCGTTCGGTGCGGGCGCAGCCGCTGTGGGCCGCCCTGCTGTGGTCCGTCGTGGCGGTGTCGACCACTACCGACCCGATCAACACCCTGGCGCCCGAGCTCGCGATCGACGTCTTCGGCGGGCGCGACCTCCACGTCGGGCTGCTGGTCGGCTCGTTCGGCGCGGGTGCCGTCGTCACGGCGCTGGTGCTCACGCCCTGGCTGCGCCGTCGCCGGCAGGTGCTCGTCCACGCCATGACCGTCCAGGGGCTCGGGATGGTCGGCGTCGGGCTCGCCCCGACGCTGCCGGTCGCCATCGTGGCCATGGCCGTCTCCGGCGGGGGGTTCCTGGCCGCGATCACCCGGTCGACGGCTCGGCTCCAGGCAGTGGTGCCCGACGACCAGCTCGGGCGCATCATGGCGCTGTGGAGCCTGGCGTTCCTCGGGGTCCGACCGATCGCGGCGCTCGTGGACGGGGTGCTGGCCGAGCTGTTCGGGGCCCGCGCGGCGGCCGTTGCGCTCGCGACGCCGGTGTTCGTCGCCGCGGTGTGGGTCCACCGCTGGCTCGGCAACAACCCGCAACCGGTGCCGGGGTCTGCGCCGGACGCCCCCGAGCGATGACGCCCTCACAGCTTCGGCGGGGGCAGCTCCGTCGCCAGGTAGAACAGGCAGTCCTTGCGCGCCGCCTCGACCGTCCGCGTCATCATGACCGGGGTGGTCGGGCCGGTCACCACGACGTGGTCGTCGAGGACCGCGAAGTGCTCGGCGGTGACCTCGGTCCCGTCGGCGGCCACCGCTCGCAGCGGCATGGCGCCCCCGGGCTGCACGTGTCCGACGATGTGGCCCCGGGGGACCTCGACGAAGTTGTGGACGTCCCCGTCGGCCGCGAGCACGAGGTCGACGTCGTCGGTGAGCGTCCCGCCGAACCGGAACCTGACCTCGGGCCGGACGGTCACCTTGCGCAGTCCGCCGAGCAGCTCGTGGTCGCGGACGACCCGGTCCGTCGGCAGCGGCGGCTCGCCGAGGTAGCGACGCAGCGCGTCGACGGCGAAGGCGTGCGACTCGGGGCGTCCGGGCAGGCCGCACTCGACCGCCACCGTGGCGCACACGTCCTGGAGCGCCTCCATCAGCGTGTGTGCTCCGAGGTCCCACCGCAGCAGCGTCGTGGTGAACAGGGTGGCGAGGTTGGTCACGTCGGGGCGGTCCCGGGTCACGATGGCGTAGAACGGGTTGTCCCCGGAGTTGTTGTGGATGTCGACCAGGGATTCGAGGCCGGCGCGGGTGAGCTCGTCGAGGATGCCATCGGCGGCGCGGCGCAGGGACGTCGTCGGCTCGCCCAGCCCCCAGACACGGTTGAAGTCCTCCTGGTCGTCGAGGAAGCGGTGCGCGAACCCGCCCCCCGTGGCCGCCGCAGCCACGTTCCCGATGATGACGTACAGGTCGAACGGGTAGGTCCGCCGGCGGCGCAGGACGTGCATGACGGCGTGGTAGCCCGTCGACTCGTCACCGTGCAGGAGCGTCGCGACCGCTCGCGGCGGCTGGTCGCCACGGCCGGGCACGCGGATCAGGGTCGGTCGTTCGAGGACGTGGAGCAGCTCGCGGTCGTCGAGGTCGAGCAGGTCGTCGGGCAGCCCCTCGGGGAAGTGCCCGTAGGCCTGGCTCGTCACCCGCTGCCCTCCGTCGGAGACCCGTTCACCGCGGAGGGTAGACGCGCGAACCGAACCCGCACCGCCGACGTATCGTGGACCGAACGCCATCGTCCCGATCCTGGAGGTACCCATGCCGCGCCTGCTCGCCCGCTCCGGTCCCGCCCTCGCGCTGGTGACGGCGCTGGCGCTCGTCGCTGCCGGCTGTGGTGACGACGCGCCCGATGCGGCCGCCCCGGCCGCGGACGCCGCTGTGACCGTCGAGGGGTTCGCCTACGACCCCGACCCCGTCACGGTCGCCACGGGCACGACCATCGACTGGACCAACGAGGACTCGGTGGCTCACACCGTGACCGCCGGAGTGCCCGGCGAGCCCGACGATGCCTTCGACGAGCGGCTCGACGGCGACGGCGGTACCGCCTCGATCACGTTCGACGATCCGGGGACCTACACCTATTTCTGCGTGTTCCACCCCCAGATGACCGCGGAGGTGGTGGTCGAGTGACCGGCCGGGGTCAGGACGGCAGCTCCCAGGTGTGCACGGGCTCGTTGGAGCGCATCCCGGCCATGTAGCGGCGGGTGGTCTCGGCCAGGGCGTCGCGCCGGTCGAGACCGTCGACCTCGACGAGGTGCCGGAAGGTGCGCACCTGCCAGTCCGCGCCGGTGACCCGCTTCAGGCAGCGCTGCTCGATGATGCCCAGGTAGTGGTCGCGGTCGCGGCGGTCGACCCCCCAGGTGTCCAGTCCTCGATGCGCCAACGGGAGCAGTGTCCGCAGCACCAGCTCGGTCGCGGGCACGGTGCCCACGCCCGGCCAGAACAGCTGGGCGTCCACGCCGTCACGAGCTGCGGTGCGGAAGTTCTCTGCCGCCGCGGAGAACGACAGCTGCTCCTCGATCCGGGGGTCGAGCTCCGACAGCGCGCGCACCAGCCCGAAGTAGAACGCGGCGTTGGCGGTGATGTCCACGACCGATGGCCCGGCCGGCAGCACACGGTTTTCGACCCGGAGGTGCGGCTTGCCGCGGGCGACGTCGTAGACGGGACGGTTCCAGCGGTAGATCGTGCC
>CAZSQF010000182.1:0-6419 GCA_964608935.1 uncultured Actinomycetota bacterium
GACCGCCATCTGGATGTCGGCCGCGTTCTTGCGCACCGAGTCGGACCGCTGGGGGATCTCGATCAGCTCGACGTTGGCGTCGACCATCGCCCGCCGGTCGTCGCGGAACAGGTTCCAGTCCGCGTACGCCCGCCGGACGATCAACCTGCCCCGCTCGGCCAGCGCATCCACCAGCGGCGAGGGGTCGAAGTGATAGCCGACGTCGCGCGCGCCGATCGCCACGTTCTCGTGGTCGACGAACAGTGCGAGTCGCTCTTCAGGGGCTTCGTTGACTGCCATGTCACCACCCTATCGCGCGCGCTCCTGCCGCAGGTCGAGGCCGAGCACCTCGCTGACTGCCGCGACGACCTCGCCCTCGTCCCCCCGGTGGTGGACGCCCACCATGCCGAGGTTGCGTGCCGCCTCGACGTTTGGCGCGAGATCGTCGACGAACACGCACGCCGGGGGCGGGACGCCGAGCCGTTCGGCGGCGAGGTGGAAGATGGCCGGGTCGGGCTTTCGGAGGCCGACCTCCCCCGAGATCACCTGGACGTCGAAGTAGCGGGCGAGCCGCTCACGCGGGTAGCTGGCCGTGCCCCAGGAGTTCGACAGCACGCCCGTGCGAACCCCGGCGGCCCGTGCCGCCGCCGCGAGGTCCCAGAGCCGGCCGGCCGGCCGCAGTCCGGCGAACAGCCCCTCGAGCAGGGGGCCGGCCGGCGGGTCGTAGCCCGCGTCCCGGAGCCGGGCGAATAGCTCCTCGTCGAACTCGCGGACCGTCAACTCACCGCGCTCGATGGCGCCGATGAGCCCCCCGTCGGGGTCACGGGACGCCTCGAGCAGCACCTCGAAGCTCCGGCCCGGCTCGATGCCGTGCGCCCGCTCGAACTCGGCGAAGGACTCCCCGACCGGTCGGGTCAGCACGCCGCCGTAGTCCAGGAGCAGCCCGTGCGGCGTGTCGCCGTGCCCCGACATGGTCAACGGCCCGCGCGGGCCGCGCCTTCGGCGGCGCGTTCCGCCAGGGACACCGCGAGCGTCCCGAGCCGCTCGAAGCTCTCGTCGGCCGATCCGCCGTAGGCACCGGCGACGTAGCGCGAGTAGACGCCCTCGATGATGCAGGCCAGCTTCCACTGGCCGAAGACGACGTAGAAGTCGAGGTCGCTGATGTCGCGGCCGGACGTCTCGGCGTAGCGCCGCGCGACCTCGGCCCGCTCGGGGAAGCCGTCGACCAATGTCGGCGAGTCGCCGAGCGGGATCGTCTCGTCCCCGGGCCGGGCCCAGTACACCAGCAGCAGCCCGAGATCCGCCAGCGGGTCCCCGAGCGTGGTCAGCTCCCAGTCCAGCACGGCCCGGACCCGTCCGCTGTCGGGGTCGACGATGAGGTTGTCCAGTCGGTAGTCGCCGTGGACGATCGCGGCCGCGCCCTGCTCGGGGATGTCGGCCGCCAGCCGGTCGTGGACCTCGTCCAGCAGCGCCAGGCCGCGCGTGCGCCCGTGGTCGAGCTGGCGGCTCCACCGCTTGAGCTGACGGGCGATGTAGTCCTCACGTCGGGCCAGGTCCCCGAGTCCGACCGCGTCGGGATCGACCGCGTGGAGGCCGACGAGCACGTCCACGAGGTGCTCCGCGGTCACCGCCCGGCGCTCGGCGGTCAGGTGCTCCCGGGCCGCGTCGGCGTCGCGGACGACGACCCCGTCGACGTGTTCCATGACGTAGAACGAAGCGCCCGTGACCTGCTCGTCCTCCTCGAACCCGAGGGTGCGCGGAACGGGCACCTGCGACGCCGACAACGCCGCGATGATGCGGTGCTCCCGACCCATGTCGTGGGCCGACTCCAGCACGCTGTGCAGCGGCGGACGGCGCAGGACCCAGCGCTGCCCCGACGCGTCGGTCACGACATAGGTGAGGTTGGAGCGACCACCGTGGACGACATCGAACGCGAGCGGCGGGCGCGCCCCGGTGTGGGCCTCGAACCATGCCGTCACCCGCGGCGCGTCGATGCCGTCGACCTCGCTCACGCCGGCTCCTCGCCTGCCGGGCCGTGGAGCCCGGTCCGGGGGTCAGGAGCCTGACACGCTGCGTCCGCGCAGGCAACGTCCCCGGGCACCCGGCTCGGTCCGCCGACCGGGTGCGGCGGACGAGGCTCGCCTCCCTGCCACCGTCGGGGGTAGCGTCGGCCGCGTGTCAGACGACGCCACGAGGTCCACCGACCACCGCGCACGCGCTGCCCTGGGCCGGGCAGGTCGCGCGGGAGTCCAGCGTCTGTCCGGCAGCATGCGCTCGCTGTTCGAGACCGGCGGCCGCGGGTTTCGTGATCTGGCCGTCACCCAGGTCTTCAGCACGTTCACGGACACGCTCGTCGCGGTGGGCCTGGCCGGGACGCTGTTCTTCGAGGTCCCGTCCGCCGAGGCCCGCGGCAACGTCGCGCTGTACCTGCTGCTGACGGTCGCACCGTTCGCCGTGATCGGGCCGACGCTCGGCCGTGTGCTCGACCGGACTCCGGTCGCCACCCGAGGGACGCTGATGGCCGCGGGGATCGGGCGCGCGATCCTGGCGGTCGTCCTGGTCGGCCGGCTCGATTCCCTGTGGCTGTTCCCGGCCGCGTTCGGGTTGCTCGTGCTGTCGCGGGTACACGGCATCACGCGCAACTCGCTCTTGCCACTGGCGCTCGACACCCCACGGGCGCTCGTCGCCGCCAACGCGAGGCTGGCATGGATCAGCGTGCTCGCGGGTGGCCTCGCGGCGCTCCTCGGCGTGCTCGCGGCCTGGATCGCCGGGTCCGACGGGCCACTCGTGCTGGCCGCCGTCGCGGGGCTGTCGGTCGCCGTGATCGGACGGCGGCTCCCCGAACCCGACGGCGAAGCGGTGCGACGCGAACGCGGTCGTCCCCAACCGCGGCTGCACCTGCCGCGGGCGGTCCGGCTCGCACAGCTGGCCACGGCCGGCGTCCGGGTCCTGAACGGATTCCTCCTGCTGCTGCTCGCATTCGCCTTCCGGGACGTCGATGCGGGCCTGACCGACTTCGCCGCGCTGCTCGCCGCTGCCGGCGCCGGCTTCGCCGTCGCCTCGCGGCTCGTCCCGGCGCTCGAGCGCCGGGTCCGTGAGGAACCGATGGTGGTCGCGGCCCTGTCGCTGGTGGCCGCAGCGGCCTTCTCCGGCGGCCTGTGGTTCGGGCTGGTCGCCGCCGCCGCGCTCGCGTTCGCCGCAGGCATCGGTTGGGGCACCGCCAAGCTCGCCTTCGACGGGCTCCTCCAGTCGAGCGTGCCCGCGGCACGGAGGGGTGCCGCCTTCACGCGATCGGAGACGGTGTTCTCGATCGCGTGGGTCGTGGGCGCCATCATCCCGACGGCCGTGCCCGTCCCGGCCGAGCTGGGGCTGGCGCTGGCGGGATTCGCCGCGCTCGCGGCCCAGATCATCTACGTCGGATCGATCCTGGTGCCGCCGGAGAACCGGGGACGCCGGAGACGCGCGGACCGGCCCCGTGCGCGCGGGTCCCGTGGCCGCCGGCCCGCCGGCTAGTGGCGGGGACCCGGCGGCAGCGTCGCCCGGAGGAGCTCGCGCAGCTCCGCGTCGGAGCGCTCGGCCGAGACGAGGGTTCCGTCCACGTCGAGCACCGGGACGCCCCCCACCCCCCGCCGGCGCGCGTCCAGGATCCGGCGTCGTGTGCGTGCCCGCGCGGCTGGGTCGGCGATCGACCCGGCAACCAGCTCCGCGGACAGGCCCGCCGGGGTGGCCAGCCCGACCAGGACGTCCGGATCACCGAGGTCGAGGCCGTCCTGCCAGTGGGCTCGCAGGCACGCCGACCGCCAGGAGGTCCCGAGGCCCGCGTCGTCGGCGGCGTCGCCGACGACGTGGGCCGACAAGGTGGCGGGCCGGCGGGTGGGGCGCGACAACGGCAGGCCCAGCGCGGCCGCCCGACCCCGGTAGCGCTCGTACTCCTCGAGCTGATCGATCGTGGGCGGGATCGCCGCGTCGATCCCCACCAGGTCCAGGCCGCTGAAGGCGACGGGTGCCCCCTCGTCCGACAACGCCTGGAGCCGGAGCACCGCCACGGTGGCCGCAGCGGACGGGTAGTCGAAGTGGACGACGAGCACCGCGCACCTTCCGAGCAGACGGCGGGGCGAAGCCACCGTAGCCTGCGGGAACACGGCTACCTGACGCCTCCCGAGGGGACCCCCATCCGTGGATCGTGACGCCACCAGCGCCCAGGTTCGGTTGCTCGGCGACCTCCTGGGCCGCACCATCGACGAGATCGAGGGCCACGACCGCTTCGCCCTGGTCGAGCGGGCTCGCGGCCTGGCCGTCGCCCACCGCAACGGCGACGCGTCGGCCGGCCCCGAGCTGACCCGGCTGCTGCGCGACATCCCCGCGCCCGAGGCCCTGGTGGTCGTGGCCGCCTTCGCGTCCTGGTTCCACCTGATCAACCTCGCCGAGGACCAGGCCCTCGTCCGCCAGCTCATCTTCGACCGCCAGGCCGCAGCCGACCGGGGCGAGCCCTTCAGCGAGACGATCCTGGCCGCCATCCAGCGGATCGCCGAACGAGGCATCGGCGCCGACCGTATCGCCGAGGTTCTGTCGGGCGTGGCGATCCGTCCCGTGCTGACCGCACACCCGACCGAATCCAAGCGCCGGACCGTGCTGACCAAGCTCGGGCGGGTCTCCGCGGCGTTGCGTCGGCTCGACCAGGAACGCCTCTCCCCCGAGGTCCGACGCAACCTGGAGGCGTATCTCGCCGAGGAGATCACCTCGCTGTGGCTGACCGACGAGACGCGGTCGCAGGCACCGACGGTGATCGACGAGGTCCGCAACGGCCTGTACTGGATCGATGCGGTGCTGTTCGATCTCGTTCCCCGCCTGTACCGCGAGCTCGACGAGGCCGTGCGGGCGACCTACCCCGGCGTCGAGGTCGAGCCGAGCCGGTTCTTGCGCTTCGGGTCGTGGATCGGCGGCGATCGCGACGGCAACCCGAACGTGACCATCGACGTCACCGAGGCGACGCTCCGCGAACACCAGCGGCTGGCGATCCGGCTGCTCCGGCGCAGCATCGACGGGATGCACGCCCATCTGTCCGTCAGCGCCCGGCGCGGCACCACGCCGGAGCTGGCCGATCGCTACCGGCAGCTCACCGAACGGCTCCCGGACGAGGCGGCCGAGCTCGAGTCGCGCTACCCGCGGCAACCCCACCGGCAGTTTCTCGCCCTCGTCTACCAGGTGCTGCTGGTCACCGAGGAACGGGCGGGCCGGCCGTGGCGAGCCGACCGTCGCCTGGATCCGCGCTCGTACGCGCACGCGTCCGAGCTGATCGACGACCTCCAGCTGCTCCGCGACAGCCTGCGGGCAGCCGGGGGCGCGAGGATCGCCGACGGCCGCGTGCGCGACCTGCAGGTGCAGGCCGAGGTCTTCGGCTTCCACCTCGCCACGCTCGACCTGCGTCAGCACGCCTCACGCCACACGGACGCCCTGACCGCGGTGTTCCGCCGCTACGGCGACAGCGACGACTACGCGGCGATGACGGAGAAGGATCGCGTGGCCCTGCTGACGCACGAGCTCACGCTCCCGCGCCCGCTGACGCCGGCCGTGCTCGACTTCGACACGGAGACGAACGAGACGCTGGGGCTGTTCCGGCTCGTCAGGCGCGCCTACGAACGCATCGGTCACGACGCGATCGACACCTACATCATCTCGATGACCAAGCAGGTGTCGGACGTGCTGGCCGTGCTCGTCATGGCTCGGGACGCCGGGTGCGACGCGGGGCTCGACGTCGTCCCGCTGTTCGAGACCGTGGACGACCTCCACAACGCGCCCGACGCCATGGACGAGCTGTTGACCAACGAGCCCTACCGCGACCACGTCCGACGCCGCGGCGACCACCAGCAGGTCATGATCGGCTACAGCGACTCGAACAAGGACGCGGGCTACCCCGCCGCGACCTGGGAGCTCCAGAAGGCCCAGCGCGCACTCGTCGAGGTCGCCGACCGCCACGGGGTCCGTCTGACGCTGTTCCACGGTCGTGGGGGCTCGGTCGGGCGTGGCGGCGGCCCGGCCAACGCTGCCATCCGCGCCCAGCCACCACAGTCGGTCCGTGGCCGACTGAAGCTGACCGAGCAGGGCGAGGTCATCGCCGCCCGCTACCGCGATCGGGCGCTCGCGCACCGACACCTCGAACAGGTCGTGCACGCCGTGCTCCTGACCGCCCGGCCCGACCGCAGGCCGAAGACGACCGCACGCGCTGACGCGGTCCTCGACGAGCTCGCAGGGCTCGCCCGCGACGCCTATCGAGACCTCGTCCACGACACCCCGGCGTTGGTGGACTACCTCCACGAGGCGACGCCCCTCGACGCCATCGGCGAGCTCAACATCGCGTCCCGACCGGCCCGCCGTGCCGCCGGGAAGGGGGTCGGTGACCTGCGCGCGATCCCGTGGGTGTTCGCATGGACCCAGTGCCG
>CAZSQF010000183.1:0-6381 GCA_964608935.1 uncultured Actinomycetota bacterium
CCCGCCGAGAGCTGGCCCGGTGGATGCGAGCCGACGACCTCGGTGAGGAGGCCGAGCGGCCATGACCCCGACGTGTGAAGAGGTGCAGCGCGCGCTGTCAGCCCGCCTCGACGGCGAGGACCATCCGGCTGTCGAAGCGGACCAGCACGTGGCCGACTGCTCCGACTGCGCTGCATTCCTGGGCGCAGCAACGGCGGCGCGTCGCCAGCTCCGCGTCACGCCGGTGGCAGCGGTACCCGACCTGGCCACGGCCGTCACCCGACAGCTCGAGGTACGCCGTCGCCGCCCCCGGAGGACCGAGTTCGTCGCAGCGGCAGCGGCGTTCCTCGTCGGCCTCGTCGTGGCGGCGACCGTGCTCGGCGTGGGCGGGTCGAGCCAGCCGGCCATGGCCGGCTCGCTGCCGGAGCGGCTCCTCGCCGCCCAGCGTCAGGTCGAGACGCTCCGCGCCACGGTCGCGATCACCGAGCACGGGTGGCACCCCGACGTCGATCGCCGCCGATTCGAGGGCACGCTCGCCTACCGGGCGCCCGAGTCGTTCGCGCTCCACCTCCGGGACCGCACCAACTACCCCGGACCCGAATGGACCCCCGGCGACATCGATGTGGTGGTCGACGACGACCGGGCGTGGACCCGCGGGCTGCGCTCCTGCCCGACGGAGGCACTCCCGGCCTGCACACCACCGGAGGCGCGCAGCGCCGTCGTGACGACGCGATCGCCCTTCGATGCCGCGACTCCCGTGCCATTGGACCTCGCCGTCCCCGCGGCCAGCTTCCGGGGGGCAGATCCGCCCGCGATCGTCGACGAAGCGAGCATCGCCGGCCGGTCGGCCATCGCCGTCGACGTGACGGCGGCGCAGCTCGACCCCCTGCTCCGGGCCTTCACGGTGACGGGCAACCTGCGAGCGGTCCACCCCACCGATCCCGCACGCCTGTGGCTGGACGAGGAGGTGCTGGTCCCGATGCGCGTCCAGGTGCAGGCATCCGTCGACCCTGTCCGGGCCCGCTGGGCGGCCAGCCGCGGCTATCAGGACCGTCCCGGTGACCCGGTACTGAGCATCGAGCTGGACGGCATCGCGATCGACGAGGCGCTGCCTGCCAACGCCTTCGCGTCTCCACCGCCGGATGTGGCCACCGCGACCGACGGGAGTTTCATTGACGGCGCTCCGGTCGAGTTCGTGCCCATCCCCCAGCCGCTGCCCCCAGGTCTCGCCCACCATCGCTCCGGCACCGTCACCACGACCGACGGCAGGACGATCGGGATGCGGACCTGGAACGACGGGCTCCGCTGGCTGCGGGTCAGCGCCGCTCCCGACTGGCGGGCCGAGCGGCTCCTCGGGATCTCCGGGAACACCGTCGTTCCCCTCACCGTGGATGACGGCACCACCGTCTACGCCGACCCGGCCACCAACACCGTCGCCGTCCACGCTGACGACGTGGACGTCGCAGTGACGGGCAACATGCCACTCGAGGACCTCGTCGCCATCGCCGCGAAGCTCCCGCTCGAAGGCCGCGCGGTCCCGGAGACCTGGGCGCAGGCGGGTGTGCTCCCACTCGCCGACGCCCACGCAGCGCTGCCCGCTCTCGAGCTGCCACAGGGGCTGGACGGCTTCCGCGACCCGGCGCTGCGCATCGAGGACGGCTTCGTCGTCGCCCACTACACGGGGCCCGGGATCCGCAGCTTCGTGCTCACCCAGGGTGCCGGGAGCCACCTTCCGCCACCCCTGGACAACGACGCCCGCACGGTCGATCTCGGCGATCGCCGGGCCAGGTGGAGCCCGGCCCGCGGCGAGCTCGAGTGGGTCGACCACGACCGGCTGATCAGCCTGCGCAGCAACACCCTGGGGCTCGGCGAGCTCGTCGACATCGCAGGAGCCATGGAGCCCGCGTGAGGCGACTCGCGGTCATCCTCCTCGCCGCCTCGTGCGGCCTCGCGGCCGGTGCGCTGCTCAGTGAGGCGACCACCGACACCGCCTCTCCGCCTCTCCGCCCCAGGCCACAGGTGGGTGCCGCGGTGGTCGAGACCGAGGCGGAGGCTGGTGCCGGTGTCGTCGTGGCCTGGACTGCCGCGGTTCTCGACCCAGCGCTGACCGCCGCGCTCTCCGACATCGAAGGCGTCGCCACCACCGTCGTGCGGGGCGACCTCGTGGAGATGCTGCGGAGCGAGGACACCGACGGAACGGCCATCGACGACCCACCAGGGTCCGCGGTGATCCCGCTCGATGCGCTCGCGATCGACCCAGCCGCCTTCGCCGGCGCGCTCCCCGTCGGCCTCACCAAGACGGTCGCCGCCCTGGCGGCCGACGAGGTCCTCCTCGGTGAGACATCCGCAGCGCTGCGACGCCTGGACCCCGGCGGGCGCATCGTGCTCGCGGGCGGACAGCGCTTCGAGGTGGCCGCCATCGTCCCGGACGACGTCGTCGCCGGGGCTGAGGCGGTGTTCAGCCTCGAAGGAGGCGCGACCGTCGGCGTGACCACCGACCGCTACGCGCTGGTGGTCTTCGACACCGACCGGGCGTCGCTCGAGGCCAGCATCCACGAGGCCGTCACCGTGGCTGTGCGGATCCGGGGCCCGGCCGAGACACCGTTCCTCCGGCACGGCGACGCCGTGCTCACGCAGGCGCAGATCAAACAGCGCTTCGGCGAGTTCTCCTACGAGTCCGCACCCGACGGCACCTTCCGGGTCGACCCGGCCTGGGAGGCCGAGCACCTCGTCACGACGACGGTTCCCCTGCTCGGCCAGCTCCGCTGCAACCGAGCCGTCATCGAGCCGCTGCGCTCCGCCATGCAACGACTCGTCGACGACGGCCTCGGCCACCTGGTGCACACGGACAGCTTCGGTGGCTGCTGGAACCCCCGCCACATCGGCGCGGAACAGGGCCTTTCCCGTCACGCCTGGGGTGTGGCCGTCGACATCAACGTCGCCAAGAACCCCACCGGTGTCCATGCCGCCATCGACCAACGAGTCGTCCAGGCCCTCGAAGACCACGGCTTCACCTGGGGTGGTCGCTGGCTCGTGCCCGACGCCGCCCACTTCGAGTACCGGCACCCCTAAGTCACACCTCATCTCCAACTGACGCAGGACCGCCGCCGCGACGAAGTGGGAATGCGTCAGCCGCGACGATCGGCTTCTTGGTCGATCTCGTCCCAGAGCTCGTCGGGGACGGCGAGGTCGAACATGTCCACGTCGGCGGTGATCTCGGCGGGTGAGCGGGCACCGGGCAGGACGACCGCCACGGCCGGGTGGCGGCGGGGGAACTGGACGGCGGCCGCGGCGAGGGGGACATCGTGGCGCGCGCAGACGTCGGCGAGCCGTCGGGCTCGAGCGACGACCTCGGCGCCCGCCGGCTCGTAGAAGAAGTGGCCACCGGTGGCGGGGTCGCCGGCGAGGAGGCCGCTGTTGAAGACGCCGGCGGCGATGACCCGGACACCGCGCTCGGCGCAGCGGTCGAGGACCTCGGTGCCGGTGCGGTCGAGCAGCGTGTACCGGCCGGCGAGGAGCAGCCAGTCCAGCTCGAACCGGTCGAGGACGTGCCAGGCGGTCGACGGATGGTTCGTGCCGAGACCGACGGCGCCGACGGTGCCGGCGTCGCGCAGCTTCTCGAGCGTTGGGTAGGCGGCGTCGACGGCCGGGCCCAGGTGGTCGTCGGGGTCGTGGACGTGGACGACGTCGATCCGGTCGGTGCCGAGGCGCTCGAGGCTGTCGATCAGCGACCGCTCGACCCCGGCGGGGGTGAAGTCGAACACCGGTCGCCGGAGGGGCACGTCGGCGAAGATCGTGTCGCCCACGCGGTCGGCCGACTCGACCGGCTCGAGCACCCGGCCGACCTTGGTCGACAGCACGTACTCGCCCCGGGGCCGGGACGCCAGGGCGGCACCGACCCGCGACTCGGAGAGGCCGTGCCCGTAGAGCGGTGCCGTGTCGAAGAACCGGATGCCTCGATCCCAGGCGGCGTCGACGGTGGCGGTGGCCTCGTCGTCGGTGACGGCGTCGTAGAGGTTGCCGAGCGGCGCGCAGCCCAGGCCGAGCCGCGGTCGGGATCCGGCGCTCGGGCTCACCGGCGCAGCCCGACGAAGCCACCGTCGATGAGGTGGTTGCTGCCGGTGACGAACGTGGCCTCGTCGGAGCACAGCCACACCGCGAGCGAGGCGATCTCGTCGGGCTCGCCCATCCTGCCGATCGGCTGGGTGGCGGCGAGGTTCGCGAACATCTCGTCTTCACGGCCGGGATAGTTCTCGGCGATGAAGCGGTCGACGAACGGCGTGTGGACCCGTGCAGGCGAGATGGCGTTGACGCGGATGCCGCGCTCGATCAGGTCGGTCGCGGCCGAGAGCGTCATGGTGAGCACCGCGCCCTTGCTCATGGAGTAGGCGAAGCGGTCGGGGATCCCGACGACAGAGGCGATCGACGCCAGGTTGCAGATCGCCGACCCGCGGGGCATGTGCGGAACGCTGGCGCGCATCGAGCAGTACACGCCCTTCACGTTCACGGCGTACACCCGGTCGAGGTCGTCGGGCGTCGTCGACTCGATCGTGCCCACGTGCGCGATGCCGGCGCTGGTGACGAGCACGTCGATCCGGCCGTGCTCGCGAGCGATGCCGTCGAACGCCTGGTCGACGGCGGCCGCGTCGGTGACGTCGCACCGGATCGCGGGCGCCGCGCCGGCGGGCTCGTTGACGTCGACGACGACCACGGTCGCCCCTTCGGCTCGGAAGCGGTCGACGATGGCGGCGCCGATGCCCGACGAACCGCCGGTGACGATGCAGACCTTGCCGTCGAGGCGTCCCGTCATGCCGGCTCCTCCGCCAAGGCCTGCTCGGCCGCCGCCTGCATCCGCTCGACGGCGTCGGCTGCGCCGATCTCGCCCACGAGCGCAGCGTGGATCGCCCCCCAGGCAGCGTCCTCGATCTCGGGGAACCGCTCCAGCGGCGGGTAGGTGAGCATCGCGGTGGCGATGGTCTCGCGGGTGACGGCGAGCCGCTCGGCGTCGGCCTCGTCGACGGGTTCGTAGGAATCGAGCGCGCCGAGGTGTGCGGGGATCGTGCCCGCCGCGGTGTCGTGGCGCTGCGCGTCGTCGCCGGCGAGGTCGGCCAGCAGCGCGACCGCGCCGTCGATGTCTCCGCACGTGCGCGGGATGGCCCAACCGTGGCAACCCGAGTACGACTTCCCTCCCGGATACCTGGCAGGGAGCAGCTGCGGGTAGCGCTCGCTCGTGCGGATCCGCTCGTAGCCGCCGGGCCAGGCGGCGGCCATCGCGATCCGACCGTCGAGGAGCGCCTCGTCGACCTCGTCGTAGTGCCACTGCGGCAGGTCATCGGGACCGGCGGCGGCCAACCGGCACAGCCGCTCGACGGCGTCGACGGCCGCGGCCCCGGTGAGCGTCGGCCGACCGTCGGCGTCGAAGGGCGAGGCGCCCGCGGCCGCCATCAGCTCGTAGAAGAGACCGAACAGGCCCGACTCGCGTCCGGTGAACCCGAACGCTCCGTCCGCCGACTCGACGTCGTCCCAGGTGATGGGCGCGGCGTCGAGCACGTCGGTGCGCCACCACAGCACCCGCACGTCGATGTTGCGGGGAACGCACAGCAGATCGCCGCGGAACCGGCACAGCTCGACGGCCTTCGGCGCCAGCTGGCCGAGCACGTCGGCGTCGACGAGGTCGTCGAGCGGTCGCAACCACCCGGACTGTGAAGGGGTGTACTTGCCATGCGTCGAGATCAGGTCGAGGCGCTCTCCGGCGGAGAACAGCTCGGCCACCCGGCGGTTGAGCGTCGGGTGGTCGGCGTGGACGACGACGTCGACGTCGGCGACCTCGTGCAGGCGCGCGTAGAGGTCGTCGTACATCGGCCCGCCGACGAGGGCGACGCGCAAGGTCATCGCTGACCCTCCCGCTGTCGCCAGTACCCACCGTCGGGATACCGGTAGGTGGCCAACGACTCGGCTTCGAGCTGGACGCCGAGCCCCGGACCCGTCGGCGCCCAGTAGCGACCGTCGTGCACGTCGATGCGCTGCACCATGTGCTCGTGCAGGTGGTCGGCGTACTCGATCATCCGCTCGTCGAGCGACCCACTCACGGCGAGGTAGTCGAACATCGAGAAGTGCTGCACGTGCTCGCACAGACCGATGCCGCCGGCGTGCGGGCACACCGGCACGTCGAACTTCGCGGCCAGCAGGAGCACGGCGATCACCTCGTTCACCCCGCCGAGCCGGCAGCCGTCGAGCTGCACGGCGTCGATCGCCTCGGCCTGGAGCAACTGCTTGAACATCACCCGGTTGTGGGCGTGCTCGCCGGTGACGACGCGCACGGGCTTGACGGCGTCGCGGATCCGGGCGTGGCCGAGCACGTCGTCGGGGCTGGTCGGCTCCTCGATCCACCACAGCGCCGCC
>CAZSQF010000184.1:0-6353 GCA_964608935.1 uncultured Actinomycetota bacterium
CTACGGATCAGGCGGCCGGGGGTTCGAATCCCTCCCAGCGCGCAGACCGAATTCGGCCTTCTAGGACCATCTGGAGGCCGAATTCTGTGTCTTCGGGTTTCGGTCGCGGTGGCTGTCCACAGGCCCGACGTGACAAATCGTGACAAATGCTCGGCCCTCCGTAGCGTCTCCGTCGAACCCTGTGGATGGAGGTGGGCGATGGGCGTGGACCGGCTTCCGTCCGGCAGCTACCGGGCCCGGCTGATGGTGGACGGCAAGACGTACTCGGCGACGTTCACGACCGAGCCGGAGGCCGCCGAGTGGTTGGCGGTGACCCGTGGCCGTTTGGTGGGAGCGCGTAGGGCGAGAAGGGTCACGGTGGAACAGCACGCGCGTCGTTGGCTGAGCGAGTTCGTCGACACCGCCGCCAACATCGACCACTACCGACGCGACATGGCCGACCACATCCTGCCGGCTCTGGGAGCGCGTCCGCTGGTCGAGGTCTCGCCGGCTGAGATCGCGAGGCTGCTCGAGCAGGTCGAGGCCGACACGTCAGGGGCCGTTGCGGATCAGGTCCGAGCGACCCTGCGGGAGCTGTTCGCCGATGCGGTCGACGAGCGGCTGATCGCTTCCAGTCCGGTGCAGCCTGCGCGACGCGCCGGATCGACCTAGCGCCCTCGATGTATACTGACGCGCAAGTCTGGATATACGGAAGCGGAGGCGGTGATGACCAAGAAGCTCATCGACATCGATGAGGACACCTTGGCGCATGCGACCGAGATCCTTGGTGCTGCGACAATGAAGGAGGCGGTCAACCGTGCGCTGGCTGAGGTCGTCCTGCTGGCAGAGCGCCGCGCCCACGCCGACCGGCTCGCGGGCATGGATGGCCTCGACCTCGACGACGACCAGATCATGGCTGGCGCGTGGCGCTGAGGCCTGCCTACCTGGCAGACAAGAGCGCGCTTGCCCGCATGCCGATCGTCGCGGTGCGTGCCCGGCTCGAGCCGCTGCTGGTCGACGGGTTGGTGGCCACCTGCGGGATCATCGATCTGGAGATCGGGTTCTCGGCGCAGACCGCCGCGGTCCATCGCGAGGTTCGCCGCGAACGGCGGTCGCTGCCTCGCGCGAGGATCGATGACGATGTGCTGGACCGGGCGTTCGAGGTCCAGGGGCTGCTGGCCGACCGCGGGCAGCATCGGTTGCCGATCCCGGATCTGGTCATCGCCGCCGCTGCCGAGTCAGCCGCCCTAACGCTGCTGCACTACGACGCCGACTTCGAACGCATCGCCGAAGTCACCGGCCAGGCACACGACTGGGTGGTCCCACGGGGATCCGTGTAGCCCGGTTTGGCATGCCTGCCCGCGGGGGTTGTGGCTTGCTTGCGATCGGGTGCCGGTTCGTGCCGCGGGGTTCAGGGCTGGCTCACGTGATGACGAGGTAGTGGAGCAGGGCGCCGGTGGCGGCGCTGATGGCGAGGGTGCGGAGCATCGGCCAGCGAAGCTTGAACATGGCGAGGAACGCGGCGGCGGCGATGGCTGCGGCGAACGGATCGAGGCTGGCAAGGTCGGGGGTGTAGAGGCGGACGCCGTAGGCGTCGGTCTCACCGACCTGGGCGAAGAGGGTGTGCAGCGAGAACCAGACGGCGAGGTTGAGCACGACCCCGACCACCGCGGCGGTGATGGCCGACAGCGCGGAGGTGAGCCGGTGGTTGCCACGCAGATACTCGATGTAGGGCGCGCCGAGGAAGATCCACAGGAAGCAGGGCACGAAGGTCACCCAGGTGGTCAGGATCGCGCCGAGCACGCCGGCGAGCATCGGATCGATGCCCAGGTCGGCGCGGTAGGCGCCCATGAAGCCGACGAACTGCACCACCTGGATGAGTGGCCCTGGGGTGGTCTCGGCCATCCCGAGGCCATCGAGCATCTCGCCGGGCAGTAGCCAGCCGTAGGTTTGCACCGCCTGCTGGGCGAGGTAGGCCAGCACCGAGTAGGCGCCACCGAAGGTCACGACCGCGGCGGTGGAGAAGAAGCCGCCTTGCTGGACCCAGATGCTCTCACGGCCGGTCCAGACGGCCAGGGCGACGATCGGCGCGAACCACAGAACCAGGCCGATGCTCAGGACCTTGAGCGACCGGCGGGTGGAGGGCTTGACGGGCTGCAATTCGTCGGACACGAGCGCGGGTGGGTCGCCGGTCGAGTCGGCGTCGTGGCCGCGGATGACGTTGAACACGTTCGGCCACCAGCGTCCACCGAAGAACCCCAGCAGGCCGGCGCCAAGGATGATGAGGGGGAAGGGGATGTCGAGGAAGAAGATCGCCACGAACGCGGCCGCGGCGATCGTGTGCATGGTGCGGTTCTTCAATGCGCGCGAGCCGATGCGAACGACCGCGGCGGCGACGATGGCCATGACGGCGGGTTTGATGCCGTAGAAGATCGCCTCGACCGCAGCCACGTCACCGAAGCCGGCGTAGAGCACGCTGAGGATCATGATCGCGATGAAGCCGGGTATTACGAACAGCCCACCGGCGATCAGCCCACCACGGACGCCGTGCAGCAGCCACCCGAAGTAGGTGGCCAGCTGCTGGGCCTCGGGGCCAGGCAGCAACATGCAGTAGTTCAGCGAGTGCAGGAACCGCTTCTCGGAGAACCAGCGGCGGTCCTCGATCAGGAACCGGTGCATGACCGCGATCTGGCCGGCCGGGCCGCCGAAGCTGTTGAGTGCCACCAGTCCCCACACCCGAGTGGCTTCGCCGAACCCGATGCCGTGCTCGGTTCTGCCGGACGCCTCGTCGGCGCCGGCCGGCGTGTCGAGGGGGTGGGGTTCGGGGTCGGTCATCGCACGTCCTGATGCAGCAGCGAGCGGTGGTAGAAGGCGTACAGGCCGTCGAACATCGGCCCGGTCAGCGCTAGGACCTGCTCGTCGTCGCACACCATCGACAGTCCCCGCAAGACCACGTCGATCCCGGGGGCCTCGGGGGCGTCGAACCGTTCGTCGTCGAGGTCTGCCTCGTGCACGATCTCGCCGAGGCGTGCCAGCACCGGATCGAGCAGCTCGTAGCGCTTCAGGATCGTCTCGAAGGTGCAGTCTCCACCCTGGTGGCCGAGCTCCACCCCGCGCATGTCGAACGGCGTCCCATCTGGTGGGACGTCCCCGGGGCCGGACACGAACGCGAACGCGGCCGCGTCGTCGATGAATCGGCGGATCAGCCAGGCACAGGCGGCCCGGTCGATGTGCACCCCGGCACGGGTCACCCACAACATCAACGGCCCTCCTCGAGTTGGTGCGCCTTGACCGGTTGGGTCAACGCCTCGACAGCGGCGGTAGCCAGATCACGATCAGGCGGAGGGAAGTAGTCGCGCTGCCGGATTCCCCGCAGCTCGCGGCGCAGCCGCCGCAACTCACGCCGGCGTCCACCCGGCTCGGCCGCTGCGGCAGCCTCGGCCCGTTCCATCACCGTGCGGTACTCCCCGGCCCGTTCGGCCGCCAGCCGCTTGACCAGCCGGCGCTCCACCCTCGTCGAGGTCGGTTCGGCCAGCCACACCATCGCCTCACCGTCGGCCTCGAGGACCTCGTCCGCCAGCCACTCCAACCGTTCGCGGTTGCGCGCGTCCAGTGGCAGTGCCGCCACACCGTCGGTGATCTGGGCGACACCGAGGCGGCGCAGCTTGCGCCACACCGCGATCCGTGGCGACGAAGGCTCCCGCGGCAGCCGATACACCAACCACACCCACTGCATGATGGCTCCGACCGACGACGAACAAGTACTGTAACCGCGGTTACATCAGCCGAACAAGCCGGTGGCATGGATCCTGACGAACCGCTGTTCCGCTTCGACGACGTCAGCCTGCGCTACGGCGATGTGGTCGTGCTCGATCGCATCCGTGCCGAGGTGCCCGCCGAGGGCATCACCGCCGTGGTCGGCCCGTCAGGCGCCGGCAAGAGCCCTGCTGCGGCTGTGCAACCGACTCGAAGTCCCCGACACCGGACGCGTGATGCACCGGGGCTGCGAGCTGGCCGACCTCGACCCGCTGAGGCTTCGCCGCCAGGTCGGCATGGTGTTCCAGACGCCAGCCCTGTTCGGCGGAACCGTCGACGACAACCTGGCCGTCGCCGCAGCCGACAGCAGCCGTGATGAGCGGCTCCAAGCCCTGGCGTCGGCTGCCGTGGGACACAAGTTCCTGACCCGGCAGGCCGACTCGCTCTCGGGTGGCGAAGCCCAACGGGTGTGCCTCGCCCGGACGCTGCTGACCGGCCCCCGCGCGCTGCTGCTCGATGAGCCCACCTCGGCTCTCGATGAGGGACCGAAACGGGCCTTCGAGCGAACGACGCGCCGGCTGGCCGACGGAGGTATCCCCGTCCTGTGGGTCACCCACGAGCTCGAGCAGGTGCGCCGGGTCGCCGATCACGTGCTGCGGCTGCAGGCGGGACACCTCACCGCCGGCACGCCCACCTCGACGCACGATCGAGCCCCCTCGACCTTGGAGCCGGGCCGGACCGAACGGCGCGTCACCGACAAGGAGGATCCGGATGCGAAGCGGTGACGTCGGGGCCATCGGCTTGGTGCTGTCGCTGCTGCTGGTCGCCGTTGCCCTCGCCCTGTCGCGCTGGCGGGGCCTCGGGCTCGAGGGCCGCATCGGCTGGGCCGTCGCACGAGCAGTCGTGCAGCTGCTCCTCGTCGGTGTCGCACTCACCCTGGTGATCGATCCCGACCGGTCCCTGATCTGGTCATGGTTGTGGGTCGTGGCGATGATCGGCTACGCCGGCGATGTCGTCCGTCGCCGGGCGCCCGAGATCCCGCACCTGCTGCCCCTGACCGTCGGCGCGTTCCTGCTCAGCGGTCTGGTCACACTCGGGGTCATATTCGGGCTCCGGGTGTTCCCGGCCGAGGGGCGCACCATCGTGCCGCTCGCGGGCATGATGGTCGGCAACGCCATGAATGCCACCGTGCTGTCGGCGCGACGAACCATCGAGGAACTGCGAGACAAGCGCCTGCAAGTAGAGGCTCGGCTCGCCCTCGGCCAGGCATCCCGCGACGCCGCCCGCCCCTACCTGGCCTCGGCGCTACGCACCGCGCTGATCCCCCAGATCGAAACCACCAAAGCCGTCGGCCTCGTGTTCCTCCCCGGCGCTATGACCGGTCTCATCCTCGCCGGTGTCCACCCCGTCGACGCCGTCCTTGTCCAAGCCGTGGTCATGTTCCTCGTGCTGGGCGCCGCAGCCGTCAACGCCACCGTCGTGACCCTCGGCCTCGTGCCCCGCCTGTTCACCCCCGACCACAGACTGACGCCACTACCGCAGCCCGCCGACACGTAGCCGCCGAACGTCGACCGAGCCTTGCCGCAGCGCCCGCCATCGCTACCCGTTCGTGGTGGGGACTGAAGCCCGCAACCGGGAGGGCGACGAGCCGGTCGGCGTCATCGAAGTTGTCGCCGCGGAGCGATCGATGCGCACGAGCTCGCCGCGTGGATCGCCGCAGGTCTCAAGTGGCCGTGGCCATTCGGAGCGAACGGTAGGTTGAGTACAGTCCGATGACCCGGATCCCGTGACAAGTCGTAACCAATCGTGACCACCGTGCATGCCCTCAACGACGCTCTATAAGCTCAGTTCGCCGCAATTCGCTCAGTTGCAGTGAAGACATGCGACTACGGATCAGGCGGCCGGGGGTTCGAATCCCTCCCAGCGCGCAACACGGATCCGGCCTCCTAGACCCCTCTAGCAGGCTGGATTTCGCGTTTTCGGGTTCCTGCCCGAGAGGCTTTCCACAGTGATCGGGGCGGCTGACGCCGCCATCTGCGGGTGGGAAGATGGGGTGCCGTCCGGCCGACGCCGTCGGGCCTTGGTGTTGTGAACCCGATCCACAGTGTGGCGTGGGGGCTTCAGGAACCTGTGGCTGCTGCTTCGAGCGCGTTCCCCAGACTCTTCATCAGCAGGCTCCTCCGGGCGGCGTCCATCGGATGAGAGGAGACAGTGATGGACGATGAGCTGTTCGTTGAGCGGTGTGCCGGGCTCGACGTGCACAAACGCACGGTCACGGCGACGGTGCGGTTCCCGGGCCCTAAGGGCGGTCGGGCGTCGCGGACCGCGACGTTCGCCACGACGGTCAAGGGGCTGTGGGAGCTGTCGGACTGGCTGGCCCGGTTCGGGGTCACGCTGGTTGGGATGGAGTCGACCGGGGTGTACTGGAAACCGCCGTTCTTTCTGCTCGAGGAGCGGTTCGAGTGCTGGCTGCTCAATGCCCGGCATCTCAAGAACGTCCCGGGCCGCAAGACCGATGTTGCGGACTCGGCGTGGATCGCCCGGATGGTCGAGCAGGGGCTGGTGCGTCCGTCGTTCGTGCCGCCACGCGAGATCCGCGATCTGCGCGATCTGACGCG
>CAZSQF010000185.1:0-6324 GCA_964608935.1 uncultured Actinomycetota bacterium
CCGCCGTCATGCTCACCGCGTTGTTCCTGCACGGTGTGCAGCCCGGCCCGCGGGTGATGGTGACCCACGTCGGCGAAGCATACGCGGTCCTGTTGGGCCTGCTGTTCGCCTCGATCCTGATCCTGCCGTTAGGGGTCTTGCTTGCCACGCCGATGACCCGCATCGTCAAGGTTCCTCCGGCAGTGCTGGTGCCTCTGATCATGACGCTGGCGGTGGTCGGTGCCTTCGCGGTGCGAAGCTCGATGTTCGATGCCACCCTGGCGTTCCTCTTCGGGATTCTGGGCTATCTGATGCGTACACGGGGCTACCCGGTGGTGCCCCTGATCCTCGGGTTGATCCTCGGTCCGATCGCGGAGGCGAACTTCTCGCGCGCACTAGCGCTCGGTCAGGGCTCCGCCCTGTACTTCTTCGACTCGGTCACAGCGCGGGTGATGTGGGCGCTGCTGCTCCTGACGCTCATCGCCCGCGGAAGGCAGGCGCTCCGCCGAAGGAGTGAGAACCGGAGCATGGAGGTGAGCTGATCGAGATCCCGACAACGCCCGGCGTCGGGCAACCCGCCATCCCCACATGGCAGATGCCCAGCGACATGGATCATCAAGAGCACATCAACAGAAGTGTTCCTACGGAGGATCGTCAAAATGGCAACAGCCGAGTCCGTTAGCCCGCAGATGGCGACGGTATCCGAGTTCATCGCCGATACCCGAGCTCGCGCCCTACCTGACGAGGTGATGCGCAAGACCTCCTACCACATCCTGGACACGATCGCCGCGATGGTGACAGGCGCGCGACTGCAGCCAGGCAAGCTCGGGCACGATTACGCCGTGGCACAAGGTGGCATCGACGAAGCCATCATCATCGGCTCGGCAGACCGGACAAACGCGACCTTGGCTGCGTTCGCGAATGCGATGTCCGCCCATGCTGACGAGACCGACGACTCGCACGCACCCTCGCTCAGCCACCCCGGCTGTGCTGTGGTTCCGGCCGGGCTCGCGGTCGCGGAGCGCCACGGCCGCAGTGGCGTCGAGTTGGTCCGCGCCGTGTCGGCCGGGTACGACATCGGCTGCCGGATCGCCCCGATGCTGGGCATGTCACAGTTCTCTGCCGACAGCAGTTCGCGCTCGAGCCATGCAATGGTGAGCGTGTGGGGCGCTGCCGCGGCCGCGGCGGCACTGGAGGGACTCACGCCCGAGCAGGTTCGCTGGGCACTGTCGTACACGGCGCAGCAGAGCTCTGGGGTCACCACCTGGCTGCGAGACACCCGTCACGTGGAGAAGGCGTTCCTGTTCGCGGCGATGGGCGCGCGCAACGGCGTGGCCTCTGCGACCATGGTGGCTGCGGGCATGGACGGGGTCTTGGACGTGTTCACGGGTCATCCGAACTACCTCGATGCCCTGTCCCCGGTGGCCGACCTCGACCTCCTGACCGAGGGCTTGGGCGAGCAGCACCTCGTCATGGAGACCAACATCAAGAAGTACGCGGTTGGGTCACCGGCACAGGCACCGGTGCAGGCCATGGAGATCTTGATCGCGCGGGAAGGACTCACCGTCGACGACGTCGACCGGATCGAAATCCACATCCCCTCGGATGCTGCCCAAGTCGTCAATGGCCGGCACATGTCGGACATCAACTGTCAGTACCTGGTGGCGGGCACCCTACTCGACCAGGGGTTCACCTTCGCGATGGCGCACGACGACGACCGCATGCGTACCGATGCGGCGGTGCTGGACCTGATGGCCCGCTCCGAGCTGCTCGGGGACGGCGAGACCTTCGGCACGCGCAAGGGGCGTGTGATTGTGCACCGCAAGGACGGCTCCAGCGTCGAGGAGTTCGTCGAGGCGGTCGAGGGCACCGCTCAGAAACCGATGTCTGAGGTCCAGCTCCTCGACAAGTGTCGCGACCTGCTCGGGCCAATGATGGGGGACAGACAGACCGAGGAACTCATCCAGATGCTGCTTAACCCCGAGAAGGTCGACGACGTCCGCGATCTTCGCTCTCTGCTGTCGGGCTGAAGCCGCGCTGTAGCCTCTTCGCACCGAGCAGCCAAGGAGACGTCATGGGATTCGTGCACGATCTCGGCGGGATGCGCGGGTTCGGCTCGATCGATCCCGAGGACGACGAGCTCCTGCCCTTCCACGAAGGCTGGGAGGCACGCATATTCGGCGTGGTGCGCTCGCTGCGGCAGAACGGTGTGTGCACTCCGGACGAATGGCGTCACAGCGTCGAGCGGCTCGCACCGGCCACCTACCTCTCGCTGAGCTACTACGAGCGTTGGGTGCTCGCGGCGGAGAGGGTTGCGGTCGAGAAGGGGTTCCTCGAACGGGGCGAGGTCGATCGCCTCCTCGCCCAAGAGGAGGCCGGTGGAGGTGACGCATGACGACGCCGCGCTTCGCTGTCGGCGACGAGGTCCGAGCCGTCGTCGACAACCCCGATGGCCACACGCGCCTGCCCGGCTACGTCCGTGGACGGCAAGGGCGCATCGAGTCCATCCGTCGCGCGCAGCCATTTCCCGATGAGACCGTGCGCACGACCCGTAAGGGTGACCCGGTGCCGGTGTATGGCGTCGCGTTCTCGATGGCGGAGCTGTGGGGTCGAGATGCGGAGCCCGGCTCCGAGATCGTCATGGAGCTGTGGGAGCCCTACCTGGAGCCTTCCGACCGAGGGCCAGGAGACTGCGGTGGCCTGCTCGCCGCCGATGTCGAACCCGCCCGTCCGCAATAAGGAGCGAGACCGAGGCGCGGACCGGCGAGTTGAATGGAAGGCAACCAGATGGTGAGTCACCCGAAGCCGAGCTCCCACGACCATGACACCGATCCGGCTCGTGTCGCGCTGACCGCCCGCGTCCGCGCTCTTGAGTCGGCGCTGATCGCGGCGGGGGCCATCACCGCCGAGCAGGTTGACGACGTGATCGACACGTACGCGGAGCGTCTCGGACCTCGCCACGGCGCGGTGATGGTAGCCAGGTCGTGGGTCGACACGTCATTCCGTGAGCGTCTGCTGACGGACGCGACGTCGCTGGTGCGCGACCTCGGATACGACCTCGAGGGTAGTACCCATCGGGAGCTGCCGTTCCTGGAGCTGCGGGCGGTGGAGAACTCTCCACAGGTCCACAATGTCGTCGTGTGCACGTTGTGCTCCTGCTACCCGCTCTCGGTGCTCGGACCGCAGCCACGTTGGTACAAGAGTGAGCCGTACCGCGCGCGGATGGTCATCGAGCCCCGGGCGATCCTCGACGAGTTCGGGTGCTCCCTGCCCGACGACGTCACAGTGCGCGTGTGGGACTCGACCGCGGAGACCCGCTACCTCGTCGTCCCCCAGCGTCCAGGCGGCACCGAGGGGTGGTCCGTCGACGAGCTCGCCGCGTTGGTGACCCGGGACTCGATGATCGGGGTGGCCACGCTCCCGGACGTGCCGACGTCGCCTTCCGGGGCGATGTCCCCGCCATGACACGCGACGTTCGACACCGAACTGCGCCATCAGCCGATCCGGTCACCCAGCACGAGGAGGGATCACGTGAGCATCGTCGCCGGCGTGTCCGACACGCCGTTCGCCGCCGTCGTCGTACAGCGCGCGCTGGAGGAGGCACAGCTGCGGTCGACGTCCGTGCTGCTCGCATCCAACGTGAGCGCCCCCCGTTCACGGGAGGACGCGCTCGGCTACGGCGAGGCCAGGTCCTCGCGAGAGGCCTGGCTGGACGGGTTGGCGGACGAAGCCCGTCAGCGCGCAGAGGTCCCGGTGGACACGTACCTGCCCGCGACGCCGGGTGAGCTGAGCGAGGCGATTCTGGAGGCGGCCGCCCAGCCGGGCGCGGAGCTGATCGTGATCGGTATCCCTCGCCGCTCGCGCGTGGGCAAGGCGGTGATCGGCAGCACCTCGCAGGAGGTGCTACTGGGCAGCGACCTGCCGGTGCTCGGGGTCAAGCTGCCCCGGGGCCAGGAACCGTGAAGAGGGCCGGACCGCGCAGCCTGCGCCTCGGTGCGACAGGCTCACGCGGCACTCAGTGCGACCCGTAGACGTGTGCGTGCGAGGAGCACGGTCGTGCTGGCGAGCAGCAACGCGATGGCGGCCCCGATCCAGGCGGG
This sequence comes from uncultured Actinomycetota bacterium, assembly GCA_964608935.1. Lineage (GTDB taxonomy): Bacteria > Actinomycetota > Nitriliruptoria > Nitriliruptorales > Nitriliruptoraceae > CAZSQF01. The sequence goes on from CAZSQF010000185.1 coordinate 4,080, forward strand.
TCGGAAGCCCACGATTTCGACGGTCACGCCGAAGGCGAAGGGGCCGATCACCCCTCCGAGGTACTTGCCGGTCTGTGCCACGCCGGTCGCCGTCGCCGGGGTTCTGGACATCCTGCGGACCAGCGCGAAGTCGAACAGCCCGTTCCAGCCCCATCCCAGCGCGAACGCGACCGCCGTCGCCCCGAGGAGCGCTGCCGGCGTCTCCACGAACCCGAAGGCGGCGATGCCCGCGGCGCCGGCGGCCATCATCGTCGCGACCACGACGAAGTGGCGTCCGTCCCGGCGATCCGCGCACCAGCCGACGACGATCCGGGCGACGACGCTGACCGCTCCGCCGACGGCGAGCGTGACACCGGCCGTGCCGGCCGGGACCCCGTTCGAGATCGCCGAGACGACGAAGAACGCGGCGACGCTGTTGGTCGCGGCGGTGCCGAGGCCGGCGCCCGCCGCGAGCAGGATCAGCGGCGGGAGCAGGCCCGGCGTGGACACCAGCCGGTGACGTCGGCCCGCGGGGCGGTCACGGACGCGGGGGACGGTGAGTGCGAGGGGTATGGCGGCCACCGCGCTCAGCCCGAACGCCCACCGCCAGCCGATCGTGAGTGCGATGAACGGCACCGCCAGCCCCGCGACGATGGTGCCGGCGGGGACCGCGGCCTGTTTGATCCCGAAGGCGAAACCACGTCGGTCCGGGTCGACCAGCCGGGCGAGACCGAGGTTGACGGTCGGCGAGGACAGGCTGCTGGCGGCCGCCGCGACACCGAGCCAGAGGACGAGCGTGGTCCAACCCGTAGTGCCTAGCGCGATTCCGGCGGTGGCCACGACGAACAGCGCGATCGTCGCGAGGGAGCCGACGCGGAACCCGTGACGCTCAGCGAACAGACCGGCGGGGATCGAGGTCAGCGCCGAAATGGCCTGGAAAACGGCGACCGCACCTCCGAGCGCCGCCGCACCGAAGGCGAGGTCGGCCTGAACATCGGCCGCCATCGCGCCGAGCAGCCACACCGGCAACATCGCGACGCCGGTGATTGACACCGCCGCGACCGTCGCGCGAGCCGATCCGACCTCGTGCTCGCGGCTGGCCGAGTGGTCGTCAGCGGTCGTCAATCCCCGCCACCGGCGACGGTGGCGAGCAGGCCCGTCACGTCGTCCAGGTCGTGGACGGTGCGTGCGCGGGCGACGAGCCCTCGCGCGGCGTCGTCGCCGAGCACTGGGGCGACCAACTGGAGAGCCTTGGCCTCGAGCCGCTGGCGCTGGTGGTCGAGGTCACGGTCCGGGCGTCCCGAATCACCGGCGGCGCGCTCGACGCGGCCATCGTCCAGTTCGACGGTGACCGTCATCTGTGTCCGCTCGAGGTCGGGCTCGGTGACCACCTCGGTGCGGGCGATCAGGTCCCGGACGTGGGCCTGGGTCACGAGCCCGTCGTCGTAGGTGGACGGGGAGGCCGTGTCGATGCCGAGCAGGGCCAGCGCGCTGGTCGCGGTCATGCTGAACTTGGCCTGGAGTCCGGACCCGGGCTCCCGGATGTCGCACACCGAGAGGTTGTCGGGGTTGGCCGCGAGCCGGATCGAGCGGATCCGGGTGAGGTCGATGTCCCGTCCCCGGAGCTCCCAGGCGGCGTCGATGCCAGCATGCGTGAAGTAGCACGCCGCGTGGTACTTGAACAGGGTGTCGACCAGCTCGAACGGACGGTGGTCCCATGGCTCGAAGCTGCCGTCCCAACCGCTGTACATCGGCAGGAACCCCTGGGCGTCCTCGAGGGCGTTGGGGTGGGCGGTCGTCCCGCGTACCGCGAGGCGAGCAGCGAGCGCGCCGTTGGCGGCGGCCCGTCCGACCTGGAACGGCTTCCCCATCGTCCCGAACATCGCCTTGACCCCGGCCAGCTGGCTCACGGCCAGGCCGATCGCGTCGCGGCGCTGGCCATCGTCGGCCCCGAGGGCCTCGGCGCACGCGATGGCCGCGCCGATCGTCCCCACCGTCGCGGTCGCGTGCCAGCCCCGCTCGTAGTGGTCCGGCTTCGCCAGGGCGCCGAGACGCAGCTCGGCTTCGAGCCCGCAGATCGCCGCCCGGAGCAGGCTCCGGCCGTCCAGCGCGACGTCCTCCGCGACGGCCAGCAGGGCCGGGAAGAGCGGCGCCGACGGGTGGCCGGGCATCGCCAGGTGGACGTCGTCGTAGTCGAGGGCGTGGCCAGCCGCCCCGTTGATGAGCGCGGCGTCGATTACGCTGGCCCGCTGGCCCCGGCCGATCA
>CAZSQF010000186.1:0-6245 GCA_964608935.1 uncultured Actinomycetota bacterium
AAGGAGACCCCGTGGCGTTCGAGAGCAACTTCATCACCTTCGTCGGCAACCTGACCGACGACCCCGACCTGCGCTTCACCGGGGGTGGCACCCCGGTCGCGTCGCTGCGGGTCGCCTCCAACCGCCGGTTCACCGACCGCTCCGGGCAGCAGCAGGAGGAGACGACCTTCCTCAACGTCAACGCCTGGCGCGACCTCGCCGAGAACGCCGCCGAGTCGCTGTCCAAGGGCGACCGCGTCGTGGTCATCGGCCGTGTCCGTGTCCGCAACTACGAGAACCAGCAGGGCCAGACGGTCTGGGTCACCGAGATCGAGGCCGACGAGATCGCCCCGAGCCTGCGTTGGGCCCGCGCCGCGGTGAACCGCACGAGCGGGTCGTCCGCGGGTGGCAGCGGCAGCGGTGACGGCGACTCGACACCCCCGCCCCCGTCCGACGACGACGTGCCGTTCTAGATCGCCGCCCCACCGGCCCGGCCCCTGACTGCCGGACTCCACCGCGAGGAGCACCACCGAGATGCCACCACCCAAGAAGGAACGCAGGCCGCGCAAGGAGAAGCCCTGCCCGATCTGCACGCAGGGCATCGAGTACGTCGACTACAAGGACCTGTCGCTGCTCAAGCCGTTCCTGAACGAGCGGGCCAAGATCAAGGCACGCCGGACGACCGGCACCTGCGCGAAGTGCCAGAAGATGCTGTCCGCGGCGGTCAAGAACGCCCGCGAGATGGCGCTCATCCCGTACACGACCCGCTAGGAGCGCCCGATGAAGGTCATCCTCAAGAGCGAGGTCGACAACGTCGGCCTCGCGGGTGATGTCGTCGACGTCGCGGACGGGTACGGCCGCAACTTCCTCATCCCGCGCGGGCTCGCGATCCCCGCCACCCGCGGCGCGATGCGCGAGGCCGAGGCGCTGACCCGGGCCCGCAAGGCGCGCGAGGCCAAGACGGTGGACAGCGCCGAGGCCGCGCGCGAGGTGCTCGAATCGCGCACGCTGCGCGTGCCGGCCAACGTCGACGAGCGCGGGCACCTCTACGGTTCGGTCAGCGCGGTCGACGTCGCCCGTGTGCTGAAGGAGCGTGGGCACGACATCCCGCGCAAGCGGATCGAGCTCAAGGGCACGATCAAGGAGATCGGGACCTACGAGGTCCCGGTCCAGGTCCACCCGCAGGTCACTGCGACGCTGACCGTCGAGGTCGTCGACATCGAGGGCAAGATCACCAAGGCCGGCGCCGAGGTGGTCCCCGACGTCGACGAGCAGGCCGTGGCCGACGCCGCCACCGAGGCGGCAGAGGGCACCGACACCGACCTCGATGTGCTCGCCGAGCAGGCGCTCGAGGCGGCCAAGGAGTACGAGCAGGAGCAGGCCGAGCTCGAAAAGCAGCGGGAGGAGGCCGGGCTCGACCCTGATGCGCCGCCGCCCGAGGACTCCGGGGCGGCCGACGTGGACGACGAGGAGCCCGTCGAAGAGGGCTGAGGAAGGCTTGGAGGCATGGTGGCCACGACCGACGTGAGCACACCGTGAGCGGCGACCTTCCCCCGCCACCGAGCGCGCCAGACGGTGCCACCACCCGCTCGAACGGGCCGCCCGCGCGCGCCTACGACCGCGTCCCGCCGCACTCGCTCGAGGCCGAGGTGTCCGTGCTCGGGGCGGCGCTGCTGTCGCCGATGGCGGCCAGCGAGGTGGTCGAGATCCTGAAGGCCGACGACTTCTACCGCAACGCGCACCGGGTCGTCTTCGAGGGCATCCGGGAGCTGATGGCCACCGGCGAGGGCATCGACACGGTCACCCTCACCGACTGGCTGGTGCGGCGTGATCGGCTCGACGAGGTCGGCGGACCGGCCGCGCTCCACGACCTCACCGTCGCGGTGCCCACCGCCGCCAACGCGGCCTACTACGCCCGGATCGTGCGTGACCGGGCGCTGCTGCGGCGCCTCATCGACGCGGGCACCCAGGTCGTCCAGCTCGGCTACGACGCCACCGACGACGTCGAACGGGTCGTCGACCGGGCCGAGAGCCTCGTCTACGAGGTGTCGCAGACCGGGGTGACCTCCGAGTACGCCCGACTCGGCGAGCTGCTCAACCACTCCTTCGAGCAGATCGAGCGACTGGCCGAGCAGGGTTCGGAGGTCACCGGCCTCGCCACCGGCTTCGATGACCTCGACCGGCTCACGGCCGGCCTCCAGCCGCAGAACCTGATCATCGTGGCGGCGCGCCCATCCATGGGCAAGAGCTCGCTGTGTCTCGGAGTGGCCCAGTTCGTCAGCGTGCGGCTCGAGAAGCCGTCGATCCTGTTCAGCCTCGAGATGTCGAAGCTCGAGATCGTCAACCGGCTGCTGTCGTCCGAGGCGCGGATCGATTCGTCGCGCCTGCGCACCGGCCGGCTCGAGGACACCGACTGGCGCAAGCTCGGGGATGCGCTCGGCACGCTGTCCGAGGCGCCGCTGTTCATCGACGACACCCCGTCGATCTCGCTCATGGAGATCCGCGCCAAGAGCCGGCGTCTGAAGCAGAAGCACGGCCTCGACCTCATCATCGTCGACTACCTCCAGCTGATGCAGTCCCATCGCCGGGTCGATTCGCGCCAACAGGAGGTCGCCGAGATCTCGCGGGGGCTGAAGATGCTCGCCAAGGAGCTTGACGTCCCCGTCATGGCCCTGTCACAGCTGTCGCGCCAACCCGAGACCCGCACCGACAAGCGACCGCAGCTGGCCGACCTGCGCGAGTCGGGCTCGATCGAGCAGGATGCGGACATCGTCGGGTTCATCTACCGCGACGAGGTCTACGACGACGACAGCCCGGACAAGGGCATCGCCGAGCTGATCATCGCCAAGCACCGCAACGGTGCCACCGGGGTGGTCAAGCTCGCGTTCCTCAACCACCTGACGAAGTTCGCCAACCTGGCCCGGGGCTCGAGCGGTCGCCCGGGCTCGGACGCGGGCGGTGCCGGGGGCACCCCGACCCCGGTCTGAGCATCGTTCGCGGCCGTGGGTCCGCCCGGTCGAGGACTTCCCGTCCCGAGTCACCCGTTGCCGAGCGGACGGTGAGCCGGGAGCGGTACGGTCGCCTTCGCGAGGAGGTGGTCGACGTGGAGGAGTGGCAGACCGGTCGGTTGCTCGTGGCCACGCCGGCACTCGAGGACCCGAACTTCGAGCGGGTGGTCATCTTCGTCCTCGACCACGACGAGGACGGCGCGCTCGGCGTGGTCCTCAACCGCGCGTCGGCCGTCACCGTCGACGACACCCTGCCGCCGTGGGTCGACCTGGCGGCCGAGCCGCCGGTCGTGTTCGGTGGCGGACCGGTCGAGCCGACCGCGGTGGTCGCGCTCGGCCGGGCCCTCGATGGCGTCGCCCCCGACGGCTGGAGCCCGATCCTGGATCGCATCCGGCTGGTCGACCTCGACGCCGACCCCATGCTGGCGGCGACCGACCTCGAGCACGTCCGCCTGTTCGCGGGCTATGCCGGGTGGGCCCCCGGCCAGCTCGAGGACGAGATCGACGAAGGCGCCTGGTTCGTGGTCGATGCCGAGCCCGACGACGTGTTCACCCACGATCCCGACGGGCTGTGGCATTCGGTGCTCCGGCGCCAGCCCGACGAGCTGGCGCTGCTCGCGACCTTCCCCGCCGACCCGTCGCTGAACTAGGCCGCGGCGTCAGCCGCCCTCGGGAGCCGGCTCTTCGGGGTCGTCGCAACGGAACGGTGGCTGATCGTCGGCCCCGTGGTAGTGCACTTCGGTCCCGCCCACGCGCACCACGATGCGGTAGCCCTCCACGAGCGCCTGCGTGTACATCCGGTCGGGCTCGGGGCAGCCGACGGCACCCGACCGCCAGGTCACCTGCTCGACCGTGACGACCTCGACCTCGTCGGGGTCGACGTCCGCCGCGGCAGCGGCGTCACGGATCGCCGCCTCGGTGGCGATCCCCAGCGCAGAGTCCGGCTCGTCCACGGGGGTGTCCTCCGGTGGCTGGTCATCGACGGGATCGTCCTCCTCCTCGTCGGGCTCGGACGGTGCGTCGTCGGGCTCGGCGATGGGCGTGTCCTCGCCGCCACAGGCGGCCACAACCAGCACGAGCGTGGTGAGCAGCGGGACGAGGCGTCGCACCGGTGGGGCTCCTCGGACGTTGTGGTGTGCGTTGGTGTACCCGGTGGGACGGCCCCACCGCGCGGGTGGTTCCCGGTCGTCCGGTCACGCCCGCGTGCGGTCGAGCGGCGTGACGCCCGCCCGTATCCTGTCGCGGCCCGTGCCGAGGCGGAGGTTGGCGGTGGGCGAGACGTCCTGGGCCTTCCTGATCGTCGGCTCGTTCGCCGCCGTCGGTGCGGCGCTGGCGCTGGGGACGCTGGCCGCGCTGGTGCGCTACCACCGAACGGGCGTGTTCCCGGGGCAGGACGGCCCGGCCGAGGTCAGCACCGCCAAGCTGGCCGGGCTGTGGTCACGCGTCGCGGTGGGCGTGGTCCTGACCGTGATCGGCCTCGTCGCCCTGCGCCGGGCCGGCCTGCTGTGAACCGTCCGTACCGCCGATGGTCCGGTCATCCGTCGCCGGCGGTCACCGGCGCCAACCCGCCCCGCCGGCCCGCCAGGCCCCACGAGAAGCCGGCCGTCACGCTGGCGCGCATCGCCTCCTCGAGCTCGTCGGCGGGCTGACGCCCCCGTCGCGTGTAGCGGTCCAGGAACGCGTCCGCGATCTCGGACTCCGGCAGCCCGAGCCGGTCGGCGCCACCGAGCGCGATCTCGAGCACGTCGACGGCGAGCGGCCCGACGACCGGGTCGCGGACCCCGTCCCGAGCCGCCCGTTCCAGCAGCTGCGGCATGGCCGCCCGGTGGGGCAGCAGCAGGGGCTCGACGGCATCGGTGGCCGTCGTGTCGTAGAGCAGCCCCGTGACGAGTGCGATCGCGGCAGCACGCCACGGTGCCGGAGCGACATCGAGGCTGCGGACCTCGAGGTAGCCGCGCAGCCGTGCCTCGGGGAACAGGGTGGTCTGATGCGTGGCGAGGTCGTCGGCGGTGGGGTGCCCGAAGCGGGGGTGGCCACGCTCGACCCAGTCACCGAAGCTCCACCCGGGCTCGCCGGCGTGGGAGGCGCCGTCCCGCTGGACGAGCAGGACGTCGGCACGCCAGGTGTCGGCCAGCACGTGCTCGATCGGGTCGTCGATACCGGCTACCAGGGGCGGGGGCAGGCCCGTGCGGGTCGGGTCGAGCCCGCGCCAGCCCTGCGCCCGTCCGTTCACCGCGTCGACGGTCGGGCTGGTCGAGAACGCCGCCGTGAGGACCGGGGCGACCAGGTTCGCGACGATCCACCGCTGCTGCGCGACCCCGGGGGGACCGAGATCGAGGTTGACCTGGAGCGAGCACGAGGAGCACATCAGCAGGTGGCCGTGACGACCCCCGAGCTTGCCGAAGTAGGCGGTCATGGCGTCGTAGCGCGGCACCTCGAGCTGGACCGGCACCTCGTCGTCGGCACTCCAGTGGTCGATCCCGGCCGCCACGAGCCCGGCCCCTGCGTCGGCGAAGGCCGCGGCGAGCTCGTCCACGATGCGCTCGAGCGAGACGACGGCCTCGTGGGCGTCGCGGTGCGGTCGGTCGGCGACCTCGAGCTGGGCACCGGGCTCCTCGGTGATCGTGGCACCGTGGAGCTGCCACGACGGTCGCCCGTCGCCGCGGTCCGGGTTGCGCGCGGCGTCCGGCAGCTCGTCCACGATCGCGGCGATCTCGACCAGGGCGAGCCGCGCCGCCGGCCGGCGGCCCGGTGCGATCCAGAATGGAAACAGCTCCGCCTCGATGCCGACCCGACCCACGACCGACGCCGCGGGGTCGGGGGCGTAGACGTTCGTGGCCAGCCAGGCACGAACATCGTCGTAGCTGCGCAGCTCGTCCACCGCCGACGAATGGTAGGCGCTGCCCCTCGTCCGACCGTGGCGGCGCTGCCCGCTCACCGGGAATGATTCGCCGGCGCCGCCGGTTGCACGGGGGGAACGAGATACCCCGCCTGGGTATGCGCCGATGACCAGAGGACCCGACGTGGCGACCCTCGACCTCACCGCGGACACCTTCCAGCAGACCATCGACGACCACGACGTGGTGCTGGTGGACTTCTGGGCCGCGTGGTGCGGACCGTGCCGGATGTTCGCCCCCTGGTACGAGACGGTGTCGGAGAACCACCCCGACGTCGTCTTCGGCAAGGTCGACACCGAGGCCGAGCAGGCGCTCGCGGGCAGCTTCAACATCCGGTCGATCCCGACCCTGATGGCGTTCC
>CAZSQF010000187.1:0-6229 GCA_964608935.1 uncultured Actinomycetota bacterium
GGCGACGACGACTTCGTGATGTTCCTCGGCGACAACCTCATCGAGGGCGGCATCGCCCACATGGTCGCGGAGTTCGAACGTGAGCAGCCGGCCGCGCAGCTGCTGCTCAAGCGGGTCCCCGATCCCGAGCGCTTCGGCGTCGCCGAGCTCGACGACGCCGGCAGCATCGTGCGGCTGCTCGAGAAGCCGGCCAAGCCGCCGTCCGACCTCGCCCTGGTCGGCGTGTACCTGTTCACCTCCGCGATCCTCGCCGCCGCCCGGAGCATCGAGCCGTCGTGGCGGGGAGAGCTCGAGATCACCGACGCCATCCAGCGCCTGATCGACGACGGCTTGCCGGTGCGGGCATCGCTGGTCGAGGGATGGTGGCTCGACACCGGGAAGAAGGACGAGCTGCTCGAAGCCAACCGCATGGTGCTCGGCAGCCTCACCGGACGGATGGACGGCGAGGTCGAGGATTCGTCGCTGGTCGGCGAGGTGGTGGTCGAGCCCGGCGCCGAGGTGGTGCGCTCGACCGTCCGGGGGCCGGTGGTGATCGGTGCCGGCGCCCGGGTCGTCGACAGCTTCGTCGGTCCGTTCACCTCCATCGCCGCAGGATGCGTGGTCGAGCGCAGCGAGCTCGAGTTCTCGGTGCTGCTCGAGGGCTGCGAGGTGCGCGACGTGCGGCGGCTCGAGGGGTCGCTGCTCGGCCGCGAGGTGGTGGTGACCCGCACCGAACGGCGCCCCCGGGCGCACCGGCTCATGCTCGGCGACCACAGCCAGGTCGAGATCGCCGACAACGGCTGACCCGGGTGCCGTGCCCGGCGCCGGCGGCTCAGGTGCCGACCGGCCAGTGCTCGACGCGTAGCTCGTCCATCGGGAAGTCGTTCGGGTTGCCGGTGGCCAGCGCCGCCCGTGCCGTCACGGCCGCCGCCGCGATGAGGCAGTCCGCCTGGTGGAGGGTCACGCCGCGTGATGCGAACTCGCGCCGCCAGGTACCGGCGCGGGCGCCCTCCTCAACGCCCAGCGGCACCAGGCGCAGCCCGGTCACGAGGCGTCGCAGCGTCGCTTCCTCGTCGGCGCGCACCCCGCGCCACAGCTCCTCGACGTTGATCGCACACGTGAACGGCACGTCGCCCTCCGACCGCAGCCCGAGGATCCGGTCGGCGGCACCGCGGCCGCGAAGCGCGTCGATCAGCACGGTCGTGTCGAGAAGGAGGCGCGTCACCCGGCCCGCCGCTCGTCGGCCTGACGCTGCTGGCGCACCCACGCCGCGGGATCCGCGTCCCAGCTGTGCCCGCTCGCGGACAGGCTGCCCACCGCCGCCTCGATGTCGTCCCACCGACGTTCGTCCGCGAGGGCCCGACGGAGCAGCGCGGCCAGGAACGCCGAGCGTCGTCCCTTGCCGACTCGCCGGTCGAGCTCCGCGACGAGCTCGTCCTCCAGCTGGATGTGCAACCGCATGTGCCTATCTTAGCACACGGATACCAGGGTCCACCGATCGGACTGATCGGGCCGGAGGCAGCGTCGTCCCGGGCGATAGGCTCCGCGACCGTGGGGGCAGTCGCCCCTGCTGCTCGCCACGCCGGGTCGGTGGAGGAGGACGCGTGCGGCTGCTGGTCACCGGCGGCGCCGGCTTCATCGGCTCCAACTTCGTCCGCCACGTGCTGGCCGAACAGCCGGACGTGCGTGTCACCAACCTCGACGCGTTGACCTACGCCGGCAACCCCGCGTCGCTGCGGGACGTCGAGGACGACCCGCGCTACCGCTTCGTGCACGGCGACATCTGCGACCCGGCGCTCGTCGATCGGCTGATGGGCGACGCCGACGCCGTCGTCAACTTCGCCGCGGAGTCCCACGTCGACCGCTCGATCGAGGGACCGGCCGAGTTCCTGCGCACCAACGTCAGCGGCGCCAGCGTCGTCTTCGACGCCGCCAGGCGCCACGACGTCGCGCGGGTCCTGCACGTCTCCACCGACGAGGTCTACGGGTCGATCGACGCGCCCGGGTCGTTCGGCGAGGACGATGCGCTCGAGCCCAACAGCCCCTATTCGGCGTCCAAGGCGGCGGCCGACCTGCTCGCCCGCGCGTACCGCGAGACCTACGGCTTCCCGATCACGGTGACGCGCACGACCAACAACTTCGGCCCCTACCACTACCCCGAGAAGGTCGTCCCGCTGTTCGTGACCAACCTCATCGACGACGGCACGGTGCCCCTGTACGGCGACGGCTCGAACGTGCGCGACTGGCTCTACGTGCTCGACAACGCCGCGGCCCAGTGGCAGGTGCTGACCGAGGGCACGCCGGGGGAGGTCTACAACGTCGGCGCCGGCAACGAGATGAGCAATCGCGAGCTGACCCTGGCCATCCTCGCCCGCTTCGGCCTCAGCGAGGACCGCATCGAGCACGTGCCCGACCGGCCCGGTCACGACCTGCGCTACTCGGTCGACACCGCGAGGGTCCGTTCGCTCGGCTGGCAGCCCCGGCACGCCTTCGACGACGCGCTCGACGCCACCGTCGCCTGGTACCGGGACAACGAGTGGTGGTGGCGGCCGCTGAAGGATGCCGGCGCCTCGGCGCGGCGGGGTGCGACGTGAAGGTCCTCGTCGCCGGCGCCGGCGGTCAGCTCGGCCTCGACCTGCTCGATGCCCTCGCCGACGACGAGGTGGTCGGGCTCACCCGCCAGGAGCTCGACATCACCGACGAGGCCGCCGTGTTCGACGTCGTCGGCGGGCACGCGCCCGACGTGGTCGTCAACGTCGCCGCCTGGACCGATGTCGACGGGTGCGAGGCCGACGAGGACCGGGCCCACCGGGTCAACGCGCTGGGGCCGTGGTGGCTCGCTCGGGCCTGCCGCGAAACGGGCGCGACCCTGGTCCACGTCTCGACCGACTACGTCTTCGGCGGACCGGCCCCGACCGGGCCGGATGGCGAGCCGCGCGGTTTCTCCGAGTTCGACCCGGTCTCGCCGGTCAACGCCTACGGCCGGTCCAAGGCCGCCGGCGAGCAGCTGGTCCGCGACACGCTCCCGGAGCACCACATCGTGCGCAGCGCGTGGATCAGCGGTGCCCGCGGGAGCAACTTCGTGCGGACGATGCTGCGGCTGGCCGACGAGCGCGATCGCGTCGAGGTGGTCGACGACCAGATCGGCTCGCCGACCTACACCCGCGACCTGGCCGCCGCGATCCGCGAGGTCGCGGCCTCCGGGCGGTACGGGACGGTGCACCGCACCAGCGACGGGCGCTGCTCGTGGTTCGAGCTCGCCTCGACGCTGTTCGAGCTCGCCGGGATCGACGTCGCTGTCGAGCCGATGAAGAGCGACCGGCTGCGCCGGCCCGCCGCGCGGCCGTCGTGGTCGGTGCTCGACGGCCGCCATGCCCGGTCGTCGGGGCTGTCCGACCTGCCGCACTGGAGGGACGGTCTCGAGCGGCTCCTGGCCGAGCTCGGTCGGGCCGGCTGACGGCCGCGGCGCCCACGGACCCCGGGCGTGCGGAGCGACTACCCTGGACAACGACAACGAGTCCGCACGGGGATGCGGGCACCCCCTTCGTGAGAGGACGCAACCGTGTTGGAACTGCTGATCGTCCTCGTGATCCTGCTGGTGCTCGTCGGCGGCGTCGTCGCCATGTACAACCGGCTCGTGCGTGCCCGGGTGCGCATCGACGAGGCCTGGGCCCAGATCGACGCCCAGCTCCAGCGCCGCCACGACCTCATCCCGAACCTGGTCGAGACCGTCAAGGGCTACGCCAAGCACGAGCGCGAGACCTTCGAGGAGGTCACCGCCGCCCGGGCACAGGCGATCCAGGTCCAGCTGCCGACCGAGGTCGCCGAAGCCGAGAACATGCTGACCCAGGCGTTGGGCAAGCTGCTCGCCATCACCGAGAACTACCCCGATCTCAAGGCCGACCAGAACTTCCGCCAGCTCCAGGAGGAGCTCGCCCACACCGAGAACATGGTCGCCGGCGCCCGCGGCCACTACAACGCCTCGGTGCGGGCCTACGACGAGGCCCGCAAGGTGTTCCCGACCTCGGTCATCGCGTCGATGTTCAGCTTCGAGGGGCGTGACTACTTCGAGGTCGAGACCGTCGAGGTCCGGGGCGCGCCGTCGGTGTCGTTCGAGTGATCTAGGTTGGCCTCCGGCCTCTACGACGACCTCCAGCGCGCCAACCGCCGGGCGACGCGGTTCCTGCTCGCCGGCGCGGTGCTGCTGGTCGCCGTGCTGGTCTGGATCGTGGCGGGGTGGTGGCTCGGGCCCGCCGCACTCGACCCCGTCGTCGGGGTGACGGTCACGGCCATCGGCACCGGCATCGGCCTGCTGCTGACCTATCTCGCCTACCGGTCCGGGCCGGCGCTGGCGCTCCGGGCCAACCGCGCCCGTGAGGTCACCCGCCAGGACGCCCCCGAGCTGCACAACCTCCTCGACGAGGTGTGCGTGTCGGCCGGGATCATGGGCACCAAGCCGAAGCTGCACGTCGTCGACGACCCGGCCCCCAACGCCTTCGCGACCGGGCTCAAGCTCGAGGACAGCCACATCGCGGTCACCACCGGGCTGATCGAGCAGCTGCCCCGCTACGAGCTGCGGGCCGTCCTCGCCCACGAGGTCGCCCACATCATCAACGACGACATCCGGGCGGTCACGATCGCGGTCGCCACCGCCGGCGTCGTCGCGCTGCTCGCCGACGTCATGGTCCGCATGCTGTGGTTCGGCGGGGCGCGAGGTGGCCGTGGCCGCGGGCGCGGCGGCGGTGGTGGCGGCGCCCAGGCGATCTTCATGCTGCTCGCGGTCGTCGCGATCATCGTCGCGCCGATCGCCGCCCAGCTGATCCGGTTCGCGGTGTCACGGCAGCGCGAGTACCTCGCCGACGCCACCGCTGCCGACGTTCTGCGCGACCCGCAGTCGATGGCGAACGCGCTGCGGCGCATCGACGAGATCCCCCACACGCTCCAGCGGTTCGAGGCCGCGACCGCGCACCTGTGGTTCGACGAGCCGAACGAGACCAAGGGCAAGGACCGCGCCGCCAAGCTGGCGCGCCGGTTCGCCACCCATCCGAGCATCCGAGAGCGGGTCGAACGGCTGGCGACCCTCAACGCCGGCATGGTCGACATCGACGGGCCGCTGCCACCCGGACCCTCGGCCGGTCAGGCCCGGCCGTCGGGCCCGCCCTCGCCGCCCCCGTCCCAGCCACCGCCGGGAGCGCCGCCCTCGGCTGGCCCGTTCGGGTTCCCGGGCTGAGCCGGCGGCATCACGCCCGCTGGCCCGCGTGGTGCCTGCCGTTGGCGTTCCTGTCGGTCCCGATCACGAGCTTGAGCCCCTCGCGATGGGGGTCGCCGTAGTCGTCGGGCAGGGCCGGCACGACCTCGTCCACGAAGGCACGGACGAGGTCGGGATCGAGCTGGCTCCCGGCGACGCGTTGCAGCTCGTCGACCGCCGCGCCGACCGACCGGGAGGGCTGGTAGGGCCGTGCATGGGTGATCGCGTCGAACGTGTCCACGACGGCGACGATCCTGGCCGCGAGCGGGATGCGGTCCGTCGCGATCCCGAAGGGGTAGCCGTCGCCGTCCCAGCGCTCGTGATGCGACAGTGCGACGCTTGCGGCGAGCGCGAGCAGCGGTGCATGAGACGCGCCGAGCAGCCGCGCCCCGACGAGCGTGTGGTGCTCGACGATGCGTCGCTCACGAGCGGTGAGCGGGGTGACCTTGCTCAGGACCGCGTCGGGGATGCCGAGGTTGCCGACGTCGTGCAGGGGCGCGGCCAACCGGAGCCGCTCGGCGAAGTCCATGGGGGTGCCGGCCGCAAGTGCCAGCATCCAGGCGGTGGTTGAGATCCGCTCGCTGCGCGAGCTCACCTCCTTGTCCCGAGCGACCATCGCCAGCCGCAGGTGCTCGAGCTGTTCCGTCGCGCGGCACTCCAGTTCGGCGTCGCGCTCCTCGAGCTGCTCGCGGAGCCCGTCGGCGGTGTGCTGGAGGGCGGCGACCACCAACCGCGTGGACAGGTGGTTGCGGACGCGGCGGCACAGCTCGCCGGCCGGGATGGGCTCGGTCAGCACGTCGGTCGCTCCGAGGTCGAGCGCCAACCGGCGCGCGGACGGGTCCGCGCCGTCGGTCACGATCACCACCGGGACGTGATCCGCGACCGGGATCTCGAGCTGGACGGCCTCGAGCAGCGCACACGCCTCGGCGTCGAGGCGACCGTGCAGGAGCAGGAGGTCCGGCAGCGCCTCCCGCAGCCGGGCGGCGGCCTCGACCCGGTCGA
>CAZSQF010000188.1:0-6221 GCA_964608935.1 uncultured Actinomycetota bacterium
GCCGTCCTTCCACAGCGACATGTGCGTGTGCATCCCCGAGCCGTTGTCGCCGAACACGGGCTTGGGCATGAACGTGACCGTCTTGCCGGCCTGCCATGCGGTGTTCTTGATGACGTACTTGAAGGTCATGAGCTTGTCCGCGATCGCGACGAGATCGTCGAAGCGGATGTCGATCTCGCCCTGCCCCGGCGCACCGACCTCGTGGTGTTGGACCTCGACGGGGATGTCGAAGGCCTCGAGCTGCGCGCTCATCTCCGAACGCAGGTCCTGGTAGTGGTCCATCGGCGGCGTCGGGAAGTAGCCCTGCTTGGTGCGGGGCTTGTACCCGAGGTTGCCGTGCCCGTCGTCGTCGACGCCGGTGGTCCAGGGTCCTTCGACGGAGTCGATCGAGTAGAACGATTCGTGGGGCTCACCGGCGAACCGGATCGAATCGAAGATGAAGAACTCCGCCTCAGGGCCCATGAAGGCGGTGTCGGCGATCCCGGTCGACTTCAGGTACGCCTCGGCCTTGCGGACGATGTTGCGCGGGTCGCGGGAGTAGGCCTCGCCGGTGATGGCGTCGTGGACATGGCAGTAGACCATCAACGTCTTGCGGTCCCGGAACCGGTCCTCCTGCGCGGTCGTCGCGTCGGGGATCAGCAGCATGTCCGATTCCTGGATCCCCTGGAAGCCCCGCACCGACGACCCGTCGAAGTACAGACCCTTCTCGAACACGCTCTCGTCGACGGAGGAGATCGGCACCGAGAAGTGCTGCACCAGTCCGGGCAGGTCGACGAACCGGAGGTCGACGAATTCGTAGCCGTCGGCCTCGATCAGCTCCGTGACGTCCTTGGCGGTTTGCGGTGAGCTGGCCAACGTGTGCGCTCCTTGTCGTGTGCGGGTGGTGGCGGTCGTCAGCGCTGCCCTCGCCGGGCGCGGTGCCACGGCCAGGTCGACCCGGCCGGCGCGGCACGCTACGGCCGGGCTGTCTCGCGGACATGTCCCGACTGTTACAGGCTCGTTACGTCGCGGCCAGCGGCTGTCCGGGGGAACAGGCCCGGCGTGCGCGTTAGCCTCAGGAGCAAAGCACCACGGAGGCTGACGTGCACACACATGTCTTCATCGCCACGGAGGGTCCGACCCGGCCGGTGACCGAGTGGCTCCAGGACGCGCTCGGGCTCGCCCCGGACAGCTTGGCGGTTCGCATCGCCGATGTCGCGGTCGCGCCGGCCCTCCAGATCCTGCTCATCCTCGTCCTCGCCGGCGTGGCGTTACGCGTGCTCAAGCGCGTGGTCCATCGGACGGTCGAGCGGGCCAAGGACCCTCACGGGTTCCAGGCCCGGGGCTTGCGGAGTCGGGTCGGCTTCCTCGACGAGGCGCGGCCGGTGGTCTCGGCGCGTCGCTCGAAGCGCGTGGATGCGCTCGGAGCACTGGGCAACAGCATCGTCAGCGTCGTCATATGGGTCGTGGCGGTGTTCATGGTGCTCGGCACCTTCGACATCAACCTGGGACCGCTGATCGCCGGCGCCGGTGTCATCGGCATCGCGCTCGGGTTCGGCGCGCAGACGCTGGTCCGCGACTTCCTCTCGGGCATCTTCATGCTGGCAGAGGACCAGTACGGCGTCGGCGACATCGTCAACGCCGGCGAGGCGATCGGTGTGGTCGAGGCCGTGACGCTGCGCACGACCAAGATCCGGGACGTCGAGGGGACCCTCTGGCACGTGCCGAACGGCGAGATCCTCCGGGTCGGCAACATGAGCCAGGGGTGGGCGCGGGCGCTGCTCGACGTCGCCGTCGCCTACGGCACCAACATCGACGCGGCGAGCGAGCTGATCCGCCGCGTCGCGTCCGAGATGGCGCACGAGGACGAGTACGTCGACGTCTTTCTCGACGAGCCCGAGATCTGGGGCGTGCAGACGCTCGGCGACGACAGTGTCGACATCCGCCTCGTGATCAAGACCACGCCGGGCGAGCAGTGGAAGATCGCCCGCGAGCTGCGGCGCCGCATCAAGAACGCGTTCGATGCCGCCGAGGTCGAGATCCCGTTCCCGCAGCGCACGGTGTGGCTGCGGACCGAGCAGCCCGTCTCGTTCGGCGGTCCCGAGGAGCCGGCGTTCGACCATCCGATCCCCGACGAGGCGACGATGCGGCGGGCCATCGCGGCGTCCAAGCGCGGCGACACCGGAGCGGCCCGCGCCACGAGCGAGCTGGTGGTCATGACCGAGGACGAGGCCGACATGTCCCCGGACGCGGAGGCCGACCCCCGGTGAGTCGGCGCCGGTCACACTGGTGAGATGGGACCCCACCCCGGAGCGGATGGTGCCGACGCCACTGGTCGTGGGGCGACCGCGTGGCTCCGCGGGCACCCGTGGCTCCGCGGTGGCCTCGTGGCGATCCTGGTGGTCGTCCTGGCGGTGGCGTTCCTCCAGCCAGTGCGTGTGCGGGTGGCGTCGGCGGCGGTGCTCGCGGACGCCCTCGACCTGCCGATGGTGCGTCCCTTCGCGGCCGAGGTGGACCGCCAGCCGGCCACCTTCGGGGGGGTCGACGGGGACCTGTATGACCCCGGCTCGGGGGCGCCGGCGATCGTGCTCATACCGGGCGCGACCCCGGCGGGCACCGACGACGCCCGGGCGGTGGCACTCGCCGATGCGATGGCGCGTGCCGACCGGGCCGTGTTCGTCCCCGAGCTCGAGGTCTACGACCAGGACGTGGTACGCGCGGACGTCGATCGTCTGGTCCGGGTGGCCGCGGCACTGGCGGACGAGCGGGACGCGCCGGTGGTGCTGCTCGGGTTCTCGTTCGGCGGGTCGCTCGGTCTGCTCGCGGCGGCGGACGACCACCTCGACGACCGCGTCGCGCTCGCCGCGGTGTTCGGGGCCTACTTCGACCTGACCGGCGTCCTCCAGGCGGCCACGACGGGGGAGGGCGTCGTCGACGGTCAGGTGATTGCGTGGGACCCCGCCCCCGAGGCCGACGACATCGTCCGCGAGCGCCTGCTGGAGATGCTCCCCGTGGAGATGCGCGACCCGGTGGAGCAGGCCCTCGCGGGGGAGCGTGATCCCGCGACCCTGGCCGGTCCGGCGCGGGCCGCGGTCGAGCTGCTGACCAACGACGACCCGCACCGCACGTTCGCGCTGGTCGAAGCGCTGCCCGACACGGTGCGCGACCGCCTCCGCGAGGTGTCGCCGTCCTCGGTGGCAGGGGCACTAGATGTGCCGGTGGTGGCGATGCACGCCACCGACGATCCAGCGGTGCCCTATGCCGAGCTGCTGCGGCTCGAGGCCGCGGTCCCGCATGCACGCACGATCACCGTGGGCAGCTTCGAACACGTCGACTTCCGGCTCGGCGCCCCCCGCGAATGGCCACGTGTGGGAGCCGACCTGTGGCGGGTCTGGAGCTTCGCGACGGACGTCCTCGACGCCCAGGACACGTGGTGGCCGTGATCGGGCGGCCGGGCGGGCCACCACGGCCGGCGCTGGGTCACCGCACGTCGCGCCGCAGCGGATGGTCGCCCGGCACCTCGACGAGCACGATCGGCAGGCCGTCGGGATCCTCCAGGGTCGCCTCGAGCAGCCCCCAGGGCTTGCGTTCGGGCGCCTCGCCCAGCTCGACGCCGCGGTCCGCCAGGGCGGCGACCGTCGCGTCGAGGTCGGGAACCTGGACCCACAGCCGCACGCCGGCCGGGGCGGGCGGGTCGGCCCGGTCCGGCCCGGTCTCCTTGAGCTCGAGGTAGGCGCCGCCGAGGAACAGCACGACGCCGCGACGAGGTGGTTCGCCCCACTCGCGGAAGCGGTGCAGTCCGAGCCCGCGCTCGTAGAACTCCAGTGACGCGTCGAGGTCCCGAGGTTGGAGCAGCACGCGTGCGGCCAGGACCTCCACGGGCCGGTCAGCCCTGGGGATGGTGCGGCGCTGGCTCCCAGACCTTGGCGTCCATCGCCTGCTTGCCGGCGTGGTAGCTCGAGCGCACCATCGGGCCGGCCTCGACGTGGTCGAAGCCGAGCTCGACCTCGCCGTAGCGGCGGAAGGCGGCGAACTGATCGGGCGTCACGTAGCGGTCGAGGTGCAGGTGCTGGGCGGACGGCTGGAGGTACTGGCCGATCGTGAGCGTGTTGACGCCGACCGACCTGAGGTCGGTCATGCACTCGAACACCTCGTCGTCGGTCTCGCCCATGCCGACGATGAGGTTCGACTTGACCGCCGTCGCGGCCGGGAACCGGTCGCGTGCCAGCGCGAGGAACTCGAGCCCGCGGTCGTAGTCGAACGAGGGCCGGATGACCGGGAACAGCCGGCGGGTCGTTTCGAGGTTGAACGCGAACACGTCCGGGCCGGCGTCGATCACCTTCGCGAGCGCGGCCGCGCCCTTGGCCGGGTCGAGCCCGTAGCCGAAGTCGCTCGGCGGCACCTCGACGCCGACGTCGGGTACGCGGGCGCGGATCTGGCGGATCGTCTCGGCGATCAGCCACGCACCTCCGTCATCGAGGTCGTCCCGAGCGACCATCGTGACCACCGCGAACCGCAGGCCGAGGTGCTCGACCGCCTCGGCGACGCGGCGGGGCTCGTCGGTGTCGTAGCCCTTGGGCTTGCCGGTCTTGATCTGGCAGAAGCCGCAGCGCCGGGTGCAGTCCTCGCCGCCGATCAGGAACGTGGCCTCCCGCATCTCCCAGCACTCGTAGATGTTGGGGCAGGCCGCCTGCTGGCACACGGTGTTGAGGTCGAGGTCGTCCATCAGCCGTCGGACGTCGCGGAACTCGTCACCGAAGCTGGCCTGGACCTTGAGCCACTCGGGCTTGCGGCCGTCGTGCAGGGACGTGTCGATGGTGCGGCGGACGACGCCGGCGCGCTGCACCCGTTCCCGCGGCAGCACGGCCAGCGTGCGCGCCCCCGGCGGGACGACCGGTTCACGCCCTGCGCCCGAGGCGGCTGGTTCGGTCACGCGCCCGCCCTTCCCTGGTCGGCGTCGATCTGGTCGAGCGTCGCGGCCTCGAGGGTAGCCCCGAACACCTCGGCCATCGCCGCCACGACGCTGTCCGCGACGTCGTCGACGGTGGTGTCGATCCCGAGGCTCGCGAGCGAGCACACGCCGCGGTCGGCGATGCCGCACGGGACGATGCCGTCGAAGTCCCCGAGGTCGGTGGTCACGTTCAGCGCGAAGCCGTGCGAGGTGACACCCCTGCTCGCGACCCGGACGCCGATGGCGGCCACCTTCGCGTCGCCGACCCACACCCCGGTCAGCCCGTGGGAGCGGCCGCCGGCCACGCCATGGCGGGCCAGCGTGCGGATCAGCACCTCCTCGAGGGCCCGGACGTACTCGACCACACCACGCATGCCGGCCAGCTGCAGGATCGGGTAGCCGACCAGCTGGCCGGGCCCGTGGTAGGTGACGTCGCCCCCGCGGTCGACCTCGACGACATCGATGCCACGCACGGCGAGCTCTGCCTTTGTGGCGGTCACGTGCGAGGCGTCAGCGCGCTTGCCGAGTGTGTAGACCGGCGGGTGCTCGAGCAGCAGCAGCGTGTCACGGCCCCGACCATCCTGTCGTGCGGCCACGAGCCGGCGTTGCAGGTCCCAGGCGTCGTGGTAGTCCATACGGCCGATCCGGACCACGGCCATCGGCGCATCCCGCTGCGCCCGCAGCTCCTGCGGCGTCATGCGGGCCGGTCGCTGGGCGGTCGTCGTCACAGGAACCGTCACACGCCGAGTTCGCTGGAGAAGTCGTGGGTCTCGAGCACGAACTTGAGGTCCTGGAGGAACCGTGCCGCGTCGGCACCGTCGACCATCCGGTGGTCGTAGGTGAGGCAGAGGTAGCTCATCCACCGGATCGCGATCGAATCCCCGTAGGCGTCCGACACGACCACGGGACGCTTCTCGACCGCGCAGGTGGCCAGGATCGCGACCTCCGGCGGGTTGAGGATCGGGGTGTCGAACAGGGTGCCCATCGAGCCGGTGTTGGTGATCGTGAACGTGCCGCCGGAGATCTCGTCCGGTGACAGCTTCTTGTCGCGTGTCCGCTTCGCGACGTCACCGATCGCACGTGCCAACCCGGCGACGGTGAGGTCCTGGGCGTCCTTGATGTTCGGCACCAACAGGCCCCGCTCGGTGTCGACCGCCATGCCGAGGTTGATGAAGCCGTGGAAGGTGGCGGTGCCCGCCTCCTGGTCGATCGACGCGTTGAGCGACGGGTGCCGCGGCAGCGTCATGCACACGCCGCGCGAGATCAGCGGCAGCGGTGACAGCGAGGCGCC
>CAZSQF010000189.1:0-6213 GCA_964608935.1 uncultured Actinomycetota bacterium
TGCTCGATGGTGGCGGGATCCACCGCGGCGGTGTCCACGGCGCGCTGGACCTGGGCCTCGAGGCGGCGGATCGTGGCGGGCTCGTCGAGCAGCGGACCCCCGCCGTCACCGTCGTCCCACCGCCGCAACCGGTCGAGCGCGTCGTCGAGCCCGGTGAGGACGTCGGCGAACACCACGGCATAGCGGCTGACGAGGTGGCTCGGGTGCAGGTCCCAGCCCTGCCGGAACCCATGCGCCAACGAATGCCGCACGGCGGCGGCGTGCCGCGACCAGACCCGATGGAGATCGTCCCGGGTGTCGCCCGACGGGACCGCGTTGACCGACCCGTCGGAGAGCCGAACCTCGGTGCCGGCGAAGCTGACCTGCATCAGATGACGGACGAAGTCGCAGGCCGGGTGGTCGAGCCGCTGCTCGCCCGGCGGGAGGCCGAGCCCGGCGGTGTAGTCGAAGACGCCGAGGTGGGCCGCGACCAGTCGCCCGTCGGCCGCCCGCCGGATGTCGCGCAGCACCACCCGGCCGTCGGCGCCGAGCACCGACGCGGTCGTTTCGATCTGCACCTCGAAGCGCAGCCGCCGGTCCGGCAGGCCCACGGCCTGCTCGAGCCGGCCCAGCACCTCGGCGAACGCTGCGACGTGCGCCGTGGCCACGACCTTCGGGAAGGTGATGACGAACCCGTCGGGCAGGCTGCCGCACTCGTCGAGCAGCGTACCGACGAACCGCTCGAGCGTCGCGACGCTCCGCGACGCGAGCCCGTCGGCGAAGGACTTGACCCGAAGCCCGAAGTAAGGCGGTGCGATGCCCTCAGCGGCGGCCCGGGCCATCGCCTGCGCCGTGGCGACCGCGTCACGTGCCTCGTCGTCCTCGTCGTGGCCGCGGTAGCCGTCCTCGAAGTCGACCCGGAGGTCCTCGACCGGCTCGGCATCGAGCTTGGCGACCACACGGTCGCGCACCTCGGCGGCCAGCTCCGCGTCGAGGGCGACGGCGGTCGCGAGCGACGCGGCATCAGGTGCGTGGGCGTCCAGGAGGCGCTGCGCCTCCGCGCCGTGGTCGCGGGTCGTGCCGACCGTGAGGCGGTCAGCCGGCACGTAGAGGACCTGCACCGGCTGCCGCGTCGCCGGCTCGCCCGGCCAGTCGTCGCGGTAGTCCCGCTCGGCGGCCTCCACGCCCGCCAGCAGCCGCTCGAGCGCCGCCGCATCCAACCCGGACGCCACGTCAGCTGCCCCGGTAGGTGCTGTAGCCGTACGGGCTGAGCAGCAGCGGGACGTGGTGGTGCTCGTCGGGGGCCGTCACGGCGAAGGTCACGACCACCTCTGGCCAGAACATCTCCGCGCCGGCGTCGTCGGCCCAGTCGCCGGTGGCGAACGTGAGCCGGTGGACGCCCGCTGCGAGCTCCCCGCCGGCGACGAGGTCACCGATGCGGCCGTCCCCGTCGGTCGTGCCCTGGCTCACCGTCCGCCACGTGTCGCCGTCGCGCACCTCGCAGGTGACCGGGACTCCCGGTGCGGGGCGGCCGCGGGCGGTGTCGAGGACGTGGGTCGACAGGCTCATGGTCGGGCTCCTCGGATCGCAACGGGCAGGGTCGCAGGTCGTGGGTGGACAGGTCAGCCGGTCCGTCCGTCGCGCAGCAGCCGGTCGAGGCGGAGGTGCATGATCTCGCGCTGCTGCTCGGACGCGATGTCGAACTCGGTGTCGGGGTCGTTGTCGAGTCGCTCCTGCAGCGCCGCCAGCATCTCGTCGGCCGACCGGCCGGCGGCCCGGATGAGGAAGACGTGGCCGAAGCGCTCCTCGTAGACACGATTGCCCTCGACGAACGCGTCGAGGGTTGCCTGGTCGGCCGTCGCCGTGCCGGCCTGCTCCTCGCTCGCCCATCCGGGGACCCGTTCGCCGATGCGGGGATGCGCCCCGAACGCCTCCAGCCGGTCCTCACGGTCGAGACCCGACCACACCTCGTCCGCCGCGGCGAACAGCGCCTCCGGATCGGCGAATGGACGCCGCGCCGCGAGGGTGCGGGCCCACGCGGACGAGCCGCAACAGGCCAGCACGTCGGCCTCGGCGACGGCTGCGGGTGCGGCGTCGAGGTGGTCCAGTCCGTGCCGGCGCCACCCGCTGTCATCGATCGTGCCGAACGCCCGCAGGCGAGCGACGCCGCCGTCGGGGACGACCACGAGCCGCAGGTGCGACACGGGGCCCACGTCGGCGGCAGCGAGGACGTGACGCAGGTGCGGCTGCATCGGCGTTGACCCAACGAGCTCGACCCAGCCGTCGGGCGGCAGCTCGTCGACCTCGGCGCCAGGCGCGTGCAGCCCCTCGACGACACAGCGATCGGGATGGTTGCCCTTGAAGTGCGTCGTGTCGATCTCGATCCGGTCGAGGGTGCCCGTGGTCGCGAGCTCCACGACGACCCAGTCGTGCCCGGGGCCGCGGCGGCGGCGTGTCTCCCACCCGTCGGACATGTCCCGGGCGTCCCCGACCATCAGCAGGTTCGTCGGCGCCGAGAAGAAGGCGTCCGAGCACGCCACCACCCGGCCGCCGTGGACCGAGGCCGCGAGGTCGAGGTAGCCGCCGGCGAACGCGGCTGCGTGCAGATCGACCAGGGGCCGTCCGAGCAGCCGCAGGCGCGCCACCCCGCCGTCGGGTGCGATGCCGAAGCGCACGTGGGTGACCCGGACGCGCGTCGGCAGGTCGAAGCGCTGGACGGAGTCGGGCTGCACGGGCGTGGGGTCGAGGAGGGGCACCCAGGTGGCGTCCGGTGGCGGCGGCCCGCCGTCCGTGACGCAGCCCTCCAGCCAGCAGCTGTCCGGCGCGTTCCCGCGGAAGTGGGTGGTGTCGACGACGGCTGTCGCGATCACTCCCGGCACCCCGAGCCGGACGACGCAGCTGTCGCGCGCGTCGTCGCGCCGACGGCGGGTCTCCCAGCCGTCCATCACCTTTCCCCGGTCCGAGTAGGCCACGGCGTCGAACGCGGGCGGCTGCGGCGCCAGCAGGCTCTCCTTGGGGCCGAAGAACTCGTCGGTGGCCTCGAGCACCAGCCCGCCGAGCCGCCGCGCGGCCAGGTCGATGGCGCCGTCGATGGCGGCGTCGGGATGGTGCTCGGTCATACCTCGCCCCTTCGTCGTGGCCGGCCGACACCAGGCGCGACCATCTCGCCGTCACGCGCGACGCAGCGCCCCCGAACATAGGTGCGTCGGACCACGCCCGTCACGACGCGGCCGTGGTAGGGAGTGACCGGGTGTCGGTGCGCCAGCGCACGGGCATCGATCGTGGAGGCCATGGCGGGGTCGAACACGACCACGTCCGCGTCCATCCCGGCGGCGAGTGCGCCCTTGCGGCGCAGCCCGGCCACCCGGGCCGGCCCGGCCGCCATCCACGCCACGACCTCGCCGAGCCCGTGGCCGCGTCCCTCGGCTGCGGTCCACACGAGCGGCAGGCCGAGCTGGAGCGAGGCGATCCCACCCCAGGCGGCCAGGAAGTCGCCGGTGTCGAGCCGCTTGTCCTCCGGTGGGCAGGGGGAATGGTCGCTGACCACGGCGTCGATCGTCCCCGCCCCGAGCGCCTCCCACAGCCGGTCCTGGTTCGTGCGCTCCCGGATCGGCGGGGCGCACTTGTGGTCGGTCGCGCCGTCGGGGACGTCCTCCGCGGCGATCGTGAGGTAGTGCGGGCAGGTCTCGACGGTGACCGGCAGCGCCTGCGACCTGGCCGCCGCCAGCAGGTCCACGGCTCCGCCGGCCGACAGGTGGAGCACGTGGACGCGCCCACCGGTGGCGCGGCTGGCCTCGACCACGGCGGCGACAGCGGACTCCTCGGCGGCCGCCGGACGGCTGTCGAGCCAGGTGCCGTACGTGCGCGGGTCGGCGCCGGCTGTCGGCGGCCGCAGGCCGGCAGGATCCTCGGCGTGCACGATCAGGATCGTGCCGAGCCGGGCGGTGCGCGCCGCGAGCCCGGGCAGGGTGGCCGGATCGAAGGCGCCGTACTCGGGCACGCCGCTGTCGCACAGGAACGCCTTGAAGCCCAGCACGCCGGCGTCGTGGAGCGCATCGAGATGGTCCTCGCTGCCGGGAACCACCCCGCCCCAGAACGCCACGTCGACGTGCAGGCGCCCGGCTGCAGCGGCGAGCTTGCGCTCGAGCGCGGCCACGGAGGTGGTGGGTGGCAGGCAGTTGAGCGGCATGTCGACCACGGTGGTCACGCCGCCCAGCGCCGCCGCCCGTGTGGCGGAGTCGAAGCCTTCCCAGTGGCTGCGTCCGGGGTCGTTGACGTGGACGTGCGTGTCCACCAGACCGGGCAGGACCACCAGGTCCCCCAGGTCATCCCATCCGGTCGGGGCCTCGTGGGGCGCGACGACGTCGAGGATCTGCCCGTCACCGGCCAGCACCACGCCGGGGTGGAGCGAGCCGTCGGGACGCGCGACCCGGGAGCTGCCGAGCGCGAGGTCGACCGCCGTCACGGTCGGCGGTGCACCGGAACGTTGTCCACGGCCTCCCTCGGGTTCGACATCGCAGCAGCGGGGGTTCGGGCAGAATACGTTGAGGCGTCGGCCGCCACCGGCGAGCCAGGGACGGGAGGAGCAGCACGATGTCCATCGTGCGGCCGACGACGCTCGACGATGCGCTGACGGCGCTGGCGGAGCAGCCGTCGGCGGACCTGTTGGCCGGCGGGACCGACCTGATGATCGAGGTCACGTTCGGTGACCGTCGCCCCGACCACGTCGTGGCGCTGCGTCGGGTGGCCGAGCTGGCGGGCCACGACGTCGGCACCGACCACCTGCGGTTCGGCGCCAACCTCACCTACAGCGCGATGGAGCACGACCTCGCCGACCTGGCACCCGGCCTGGCGATGGCGGCGCGGACGGTGGGCTCGCCCCAGATCCGCAATGCCGGGACGGTGGGCGGCAACCTCGGGACCGCCAGCCCGGCCGGCGACACCCTGCCGTGGCTGGTCGCCATGGACGCCGAGGTCGAGCTCGCGTCCGCGTCAGGACGGCGCACGCTGCCGGTGGCCGACTTCATCACCGGCCCGAAGCAGACCGCACGGGAACCCGGCGAGATGATCGTGGCCGTGCGGGTGCCCCGCGTGGACGGTCCCCAGCACACCGCCAAGATCGGGCCCCGGAACGCCATGGTGATCTCGGTGGCCTGTTTCGCCCTCGTCGTCGACACCACCAACCGGCGTGTGCGCGCGGGCATGGGAGCGGTCGGTCCGAGCCCGCTGCGCCCGACCGACGCAGAGGACCTGGCGACCGAGGCCATCGACTGGGACCAACTGTCCTGCACGGACGACGCCGTCGACGCGTTCGGACGGGCGTGCGCCGAGGCGGCCCGGCCCATCACGGATCATCGCAGCACCGCCGAGTACCGCCGGCACTCGGTCCAGGTGCTCGCCGCACGCACGTTGAGGAGGTGCCTGGCCGCATGACGACGACCGACGCCGCCACGCCGGAGCCGGAGCCGGCCGTCCCGAGCGAGTCCTACACGCTCACGGTCAACGGGCGGGCCCGGGACGTGGCGTCCGCCTGGCTCGGGGAGAGCCTGCTGTACGTGCTGCGTGAACGGCTCGGGCTGCCGGGGTCCAAGAACGCGTGCGAGCAGGGGGAATGCGGGTCGTGCTCGGTGGTCGTCGACGGGATCCTGCTCAACGCGTGCTGCCTGCTGGCGGCCGACGCCGTGGACGCGGACATCCGAACGGTCGAGGGCCTCGGCGACGGCGAGGTCCTGTCCGACGTCCAGCAGGCCTTCCTCGATGCCGGCGCGGTGCAGTGCGGCTTCTGCATCCCGGGTCTGATCGTCGCGATCCACGACTTCCTGGACCGGCGTCCCGACCCGACCGAGCTCGAGGTCCGCGAGGCGATCAGCGGCAACCTGTGCCGGTGCACCGGCTACGGACGGATCCTGCGTGCCGTCGACGAGGTCAGGGCCCAGCGGGAGGAGGCACGATGAGCACCACCACGACCTCGACCCCGGGCGTGCGCGACGGCGTGGGGCACAGCGCCGACCGCCCCGACGGGACGCCCAAGGTCACGGGCGCGTTCGCGTTCTCCAGCGACCTCTACGCCCGGGGCATGCTGTGGGGCCGGACGCTGCGCAGCCCGCACGCGGCCGCGCGGATCCGGTCGATCGACACGACCGCGGCGCGGGCCATGCCGGGCGTCCGCGCCGTGATCACCGCCCGGGACGTCCCCGGCAAGCCGACCTTCGGGCTCGAGCACGCCGACCAGCC
>CAZSQF010000190.1:0-6153 GCA_964608935.1 uncultured Actinomycetota bacterium
CCGTACGGTCGAGCAGTGCCTCGACGAACCGGTCGTAGATGCCGTCGGTGACGATGATGCGGCTGCCCGACGCGCACCGCTGCCCGGCGTTGCTGAAGGCCGACTTGACGGTCCACTCGACGGCCCGATCGAGGTCCGCGTCGTCGCATACCACGAGCGGGTTCTTGCCGCCGAGCTCGAGCGAGACCCGCGCGATCCGCTCGGCCGCGGTGCGCGCGATCTGGCGGCCGACACCGGTCGAGCCGGTGAAGCTGATCACGTCCACGCGCTCGTCGGCGACCAGCGGCTGACCGGCCTCGTCGCCGAGGCCGTGCACGATGTTGCACACACCGTCGGGCAGCCCGGCCCGGCGGGTCAGCTCGCCGAAGAGCCAGGCGGTCGCCGGGGCGTCCTCGGCCGCCTTCAGCACGCAGCTGTTGCCACAGATGAGCGCCGGGAACACCTTCCACGCGACGTTGGCGATGGGGGTGTTGGCAGCGATGATGAGCGCCGCCACCCCGACCGGCTCACGCACGGTCGAGATCTGCTTGGTCGCCACGGCGCTGGTGTGGGTCCGGCCGTACAGCCGGGTGCCCTCGCCGGCGAAGAAGCGGCCCAGTGTGATCGCACCGCCCACCTCGCCGCGTGCCTCGGCGGGACTCTTGCCGGTCTCCGCCGCCACGACGCCGGCGAGGTCGTCGGCGTGCTCCTCCATCAGCGCGGTGAGCCGGAACAGCAGGTCGCCGCGCTCGGGGGCGGCCCGGCGGCCCCAGTCGGTCTGCCGCTTGGCCGCGACCTCGACGGCAACGGCCACGTCGTCGGCCTTCGAGCGGGCCAGCCGCCACAGGATGTTGCCGTCGTGCGGGGAGTGCTTGTCCAGGGCGGTCTCGTCGATGGCGAGACGATCCTGGCCATCGACGAGGTTTGGGATCACGTCTGGAAGGCTGATCTTCGTCACCATGCCGTCCATCCTCCGTCGATCACGACGTTCGACCCGGTCATGTAGGACGCGGCCGGGGAGAGGAGGAAGACGACCGCGCCGTCGTATTCGTCCACCCGCGCCATCCGACCGAGCGGAACACGCGAGGCATAGGCCTGAAGGAACGTATCGTCCTGGTCGGCCTGCACGCCGCCGAGCGTCAGGGCGTTGACCCGGACACCGGCGTCGGCCCAGTAGGTGGCGAGGTAGCGGGTCAGGCCGACGACCGCCGCCTTGGACGCGGTGTAGGAAGCGGGCTTGTGGAAACCCTCGCCGTCCTCGCGCAGGTGCTCGTAGATGCGCTGATCCGGGCCGACGACACCGTAGATCGAGGCGATGTTGACGATCGCGCCGCGGCCGGCGGCGGCCATCGCGCCGCCGAAGACCTGGCAGCAGCGCACGACGCCGTGCACGTTGACGTCCATAACCCGGGCGAACACGTCGTCAGGGTAGGACTCGAACCGGCCGCTGACCCGGTCGCCGGCGTCGGGCGGGTTGTCCAGCGCGGCGCAGTTGACCAGCCCGGTCGGTGTCCCGAGGCGGTCCGTGACGGTCGCCAGCGCCTCCGTCAGTGACCCCGTGTCGGTCACGTCGGCTTCGAAGAAACTGATCCCGGTCGCGTCGTCGTCACCCTGTGGGCGCGGCGGTGGGACGATGTCCAACGCCGCCACCTCAGCGCCGGCGTCCCCCAGTGCCCGCGCGAAGCTGCTGCCGAGGCTGCCGCTCGCGCCGGTCACGACCACCACTTCACCGTCGAGCCGGAACTGCGCCGTCATCGCGCCGCCTCGCGGGCTGCCACGAGCCGGTCGCACACCTCACGGACCGCGCCGAAGCCCCCGGGAGCCGCCGTGACCACGGAAGCGGCCGCCCGGACGTCGTCGTGAGCATCGGCGACCACGACCGGGAGCCCCACCAACTCGAGGCAGCCGAGGTCGTTGACGTCGTTTCCGACGTAGGCGACCTCGCCCGGGTCGAGACCGCGCTCCAGGAGGATCTCCTCGAGCTCGGACCGCTTGTCGGCCAACCCCTGGCGGCACTCGATCTCCAGCTTCGCACAGCGCACGCCGACGACCGGGTCGGTCTCGGTGGACAGGACCAGCGTGTCGAGACCGGCACGGCGGAGCGCCGCCAGCCCGATGCCGTCACCCCGCCAACAACGCACCTGTTCGGTCCCGTCGCTGGCCACGTGGACGCTGTTGTCGGTGAAGACCCCGTCGAAGTCGAACGCCACGAGCTGGATCCCGGCCCAGATCGCCTCGCCGGTCGTGCCGGTCGAGCTCGACGTCACGCGAGCATCTTCTCGTCGAACGGCTGCTGTGCCTCGACCGGCACGGCGAGGGTGGCTCCGATGAGCTCACCGAGCCGGTCGGGAGTCATCCCGCCGCCGGGCGACCGGAGATCGATGTCCTCGGGTTGCAGTACATGCCCAGCAGGCAGGCCCCGCGCCGCCACCAGCTGCTTCGACATCTTCTTGATGGGCGCGGTCTCGGACTCGAAGGGCACCTTGACACCGTCGCCGAGCGCCACCCGCGTCCGCCGCACGTCCCGGACGAGCTTGCGCAGCCCGACGGGCTCGAGCGAGAACGCGTGGTCGGTGCCCTGCATGGCCCGGTTGAGGGTGAAGTGCTTCTCCACGACCCGGGCGCCGAGCGTGTAGCCGACCACGGCCATCGCGATGCCGCTGTCGTGGCTCGAGAACCCGATCACGGTGTCCGGGAAGCGCTCCCGGTAGGTCGAGATCACCCGCAGGTTGAGCTCGTCCCACTCGGGCGGGTAGCCGGCCGTGCACTGCATGATGCAGACATCGTCGTTGACGGCGCGTGCCGTGTCGTGGGCCGCGATGACGGCGTCCATGTCGCCGCCCCCGGTGGAGATGAACATCGGCTTGCCGAACGAGGCGACGTGCTCGATCAGCGGCAGGCTGCGGAGGTCGCCCGACGCGATCTTGAACGCAGGGACGTCGATGGAGGCGAGCAGCTCCGCGCTGGGATGGTCGAAGGCGGTGGCGAAGAACAGCAGACCGAGCTCGGCGGCGTGCTCCTGGAGCTCCTTGTACTGCGCTTCATCCAGCTCGAGGTACTCACGGTGCTCGCCGTAGGTGTCCGCGAAGCTGTTGGGACCCATGTACGGGCTGTCGTAGAACTCGCGCGTGTACAGCCGTCGGTTGTCGCGCTTCTGGAGCTTGACGGCATCCGCGCCGCACTCGGCGGCCGCCTCGAGCAGCTGGTGGGCGGTGTCCATGTTGCCCTGGTGGTTGTGCCCGACCTCGGCGACCACGAAGCAGTCGCTGTCGTCGTCGATGGTGCGGCCGGCGATCCGCATCTCGCGCTTCGATGCCGTCTGCTCACTCACGGCATGTCCTTGATCGTGGCTTTCGGGGGCTTGCGAGGAACAGGCGGCTGGAGCGACAGCTGCCCATCCACCAGGTTGAGCCACCGGGCGCTGAGGCTATCAGCGCCGACCATCGTCGACGACCCAGCACCTCACGACGACGCTCCCAGCGGACGCTGTTCGAGCGCGGATCGCATGGCTGCCCGGAGCGACTCGGCCAACCGGTGGCCACCATCCTCAGTGAGATGGTGCTGATCCCGATACAACCAGACACCATCGCTGAACTGGGCGCAGGTCGCAACGCACAGCGCGGGGACCGGGTCGAACAGCGTCGCATGCGCATGCGACGCCACGGCCTCCCTCTCCACCTGCAACGGCCCACCGCGCTGGCGCTCGACCTGGTCGAGCGAGAGGGTCCCCTGCTCCGGTTGATCTCTGCCGAACGGCGTCGCCTGCGGCTCGAACGGGAACTCCGGAACGGTGGCGACCCACAGCACCGGGATTCCCCGATCCCCGAGCGCGTCGAGCAGCGCATCGACCTCATGCTGCCAGGCGCGCAACACGGCCTCGTCGTCGGGCCTATCGCCGGTGTGCCAGCGACTGAGCTTGTCGGGGTTGTGGACATAGTGCGGCGATCGGTTGGCGACGATCACGAGGTCGGGGTCCAGGCGCTGGGCGAGATCGAGCGCAGCGCCGGACCAGGCCGCGCTCGGTGGGCGACCGACCGCGGAGCCGTCGCCGACGACCGGCACGTCGCTCCGGGTCCAGGCTGCGACGTCCCGTCCCAACTGCTCCGCCACGTCGACAACCACGTCGCTCAGGCTGTCCGCGTGCGAGTCCCCCACCAGGAGGATCGTTCCCTCGGAACCATCTTCAGCGAAGGTGCAGTCGGCCTCCGGCCAGACGTAGTCCGCGCTCGTGCCGGCGTGGCAGCCGGCCTCCCGCCCGAGCGGCTCGTCGAGGGCGCGCGTCTGCTCGACCGCGACGGCCACGGCGATCGGGACCAGGATGCACACGGCGGCGAGCGGCACGGCTCACCAGCCGACGATGCGGTGGTTCGCCCGCAGCGGGCGCTCCAGGAACCGGTACGACAGCCAGGCCGGCAGGAGTGACACCAGGGCCGCGCTGGTGACCGCCACGGCGCTGCCCGGCCACAGGATGCGCGTGAACACGATCACCGGCCAGTGCCAGAGGTACCAGCTGTAGGACAGATCCCCGAGCCGAACGAGCCATCGCCGACTCAGGGACCGCTCCACCATCGGTGAGCGATCACCGGTGGCCAGGAGGAGGACCGTCCCGAGGACCGGCAGGAGAGCGGCCAGGCCAGGGAAGGGCGTCGCCTCGTCGAACCGCCAGGCTGCGTAGAGCACCATGGCGGCGCCACCCGCACCGAGCAGGGTCGCGACGGACCGCGTCATCCTCGCCACCACAGGAACCGCGAACACGAGCAAGACCCCTGCGGCAAACTCCCAGACCCGGGTCGGGGCGCCGTAGAACGCGAGCCGCTCGGCGGACCCGAAGTCGAACGGCGTCGTCCAGCCGTTGCTGATGCTCCAGCTCAGCCACAGCGAGACGCCGGCCACGGCCGCGACGGCCCATGCGATGACGACCCTCGAGACCGAGGGGCGCCGCCGGCGCCAGAGCCAGGCGACCAGAAGCATCCCGACGGGCAGCAGGAAGTAGAACTGCTCCTCGACCGACAGCGACCACGTGTGGAGCAGGGGGTTGCCTTCGTCGGCAGCAGC
The DNA here is from genome assembly GCA_964608935.1 of uncultured Actinomycetota bacterium. Taxonomy (GTDB): domain Bacteria; phylum Actinomycetota; class Nitriliruptoria; order Nitriliruptorales; family Nitriliruptoraceae; genus CAZSQF01. Next base: position 5,035 of record CAZSQF010000190.1, read on the forward strand.
GAAATAGCCACCGCCGGTCACGTACAGGTAGATGTTGGCCCAGAACGAGGATGCCGCCACGGCAGTGCCGGTCGCGGCTCGAAGCGGTTCGTCAGGGTTGAGCAGGTAGCCAGAAACCAGCACCGTGCCCACACTCAGGGTGGCCAGTGCCGGCAGCAACCGCCGCGCGCGACGTGCGTAGAACTGGCGTAGATCGAGCGTTCCGGTCGTGTCGAGCTCGTCGAGCAGGAGCCGACCGATGACGAACCCCGACACGACGAAGAACACGTCGACGCCGACGTATCCGCCCGTCAGCCCCCAGTCAGCATGGAACGCCACGACCAGGAGTACCGCGAGCCCACGCAGACCCTGGATATCCGTCCGGTAGCCACGGCGCGACGTCTGACCCCCGGAGGGGGACGAGACGAGCGGGGCTGGTGACTGCAACCAGGGACCTCCACGGATGCACCAACGGACGCCACCTGGATCGGCACGGACCTCCGAGGTATTAGAGGGCGATCGATGAACGCTACCGCTCAGCCCGTCGCCGCTGTAGCATGCGAGACTGGCCGTCCGGGCAGCGTCGCTGTACGGGAGGCACCGAGTGCTAGCCTCTGAGGCTATCCGCTAGCCGCCGAATCGGGGCCCGGCACGGGGTTCGCCCGGGCGATCCAGCCCGACAACGGCCGCGGTGATTTCTCGCAGCAAGTCAGGAGCTGTGATGACCGCGGATGTGTCGGTGGTCATCCCCACGATCGGACGCGCCGAGGTCAAGCGTGCCGTCACCAGCGTCCTCGAACAGCTCGACCCTCCCCGCGAGGTCATCGTCGTCGACAATGGTCCCGCTGCGGGCCCTGAGGCGCGACGAGCCGATCTGGAGCAACTCGTCGGAGAGAGACTCCCCTTCGCCTGGGTCTCACTCCCGCCGAGTAGCGGACCCGGCATCAGCCGCAACGTCGGAGCCTGGCACGCACGCGGCAGGTACGTGGCCTTCCTGGACGACGACGACGAATTCGATCCCGACTACATCAGCGTCGTCTGGGAGCGGATCCGCAGCGAGGCGCCCGACGTCATCTATACGAGAAAGATCCGTCTGACGGCTGACGGTGACATCCGACGGCAGAAGCGGCTCGACAAGTA
>CAZSQF010000191.1:0-6134 GCA_964608935.1 uncultured Actinomycetota bacterium
CTGCGGGTGAAGTCGGTGCGGGTGTAGTCGATGACGTGGTGGGCACCGATCGAGCGGACGAGGTCGAGGTTGCGTGTGCTGCACACACCGGTCACCTCTGCGCCTAGCGCCCTGGCGATCTGCACGGCGAGGGTGCCGACGCCGCCCGAGGCACCGGTGATCAACACCCTGTGGCCCGGCTCGAGCTTGTCGTGGTCGCGCAGCGCCTGCAGGGCCGTGACCGCGGACGTCGGGACGGCGGCAGCCTGCTCCATCGTGAGGCCGGTCGGCTTGGCCACGAGGTTGCCCTGGCCGCTGATCGCATACTCGGCCAGGGCGCCGCTGGTGCTCCAGCCGAACACCTCGTCGCCGGACCGGAACTTGGTCACGTTTCGGGCTACCGCCTCGACGTGGCCGGCGACGTCGGTGCCCCGTACCGGCTGCCGGGGGCGCGGCAAGCTGAAGGCCGCGCGTACCACCTAGGGCACGCCCGTCATGAGGAGGTGGTCGAAGGGATGGATCGCTGCCGCGCGCCCCGGCCGGCGGATCAGGCCGCCGACGGGGTCGGCGCGATGTTGCGGTTGAGACGGAACACGTTGTCCGGGTCGTAGGTCGCCTTCGCCTCGGCGAGCCGCGCCAGATTGTCGCCATGGGTGGCTCGCACCAGCGGGTCGGAGTCGTCCACCGCACCGAGCATCTCGAGATAGGCGGTCCCGCCGGTCCCGAACGGCTGGAGGTCGTCCCACAGCCGGCGGACGAACGCGATCGCGGTCTCGTCGTCGGCGGCGTCGGCCCAGGTGCCGTCGACGCTGAGCAGGAACGGGGCGTTGCGCTGCGCGAACGCCGTCTCGTGCGGCGCGATCCTGCCCATGACGCCGCCTAGGTGCTGGAGGTTGAAGACGGTGAACGGGCCCGGGCGCTGCAGCGCCCGTTCCGCGACCAGGTCGATGGCGTCGTCGGGCAGGTCCGCGAGGTAGGTGGACTTCCAGTAGCTGCGCCACTGGCCCTTCGGGAAGAACGGGTCGAAGCTCGACTGCAGCGCGCGGTAGGGCATCACCGAGCTGAGGTCGGCCAGCGGCGTGCCGAGCTCGCGCAGGGGCTTGAGGGCCTGCTCGCCGTCGTCGGCCGGACCCGCGTACAGCCCGCCGGTCACCACCACGGCCCGGCCGTGGAGCGGCTCGGGCAGGCTCGGGTCGGGGGGCATGGTGATGACGATGGCCGCCGAGGTGATCTCGTCGGGCACGTCGGCCACGAACTCCCGCCAGCCGCGAAGAACGTGGGCCGCGTCCTCGGCCGGGTACATCGGCAGCGCGGCGTACACGAGCGGACCGACCGGATGGAGGCGGTACTCGAAGGAGGTGACGATGCCGAAGTTGCCGCCACCGCCGCGCACCGCCCAGAACAGGTCCGGATGCTGGTTCTCGTCGGCGACCCGGAGCTGGCCGTCGGCGGTCACGATCTCGACCGACACCAGGTTGTCGCAGGTGAGCCCGTACTTGCGCCGCAGCCAGCCGATGCCGCCACCCAGCGTGAGGCCAGCCGCCCCCGTGGTGGAGATCACCCCCGCGGGGGTCGCGAGCCCGTGCAACTGCGTCTCCCGGTCCACGTCGCCGAGCTCGGCACCCGCCTGGGCCCGAGCACGCCGCCGGCCCGGGTCCACATGGACTCCACGCATGCGCGACAGGTCGATCATCACCGCCTCGTCGTGGACGCTGAGGCCCGCCACGCTGTGCCCGCCACCACGGACGGACGCGAGCAGGCCGTGCTCGCGCACGAGGTTGACGGCGTCCACCACGTCGGCCGCGCCGGTGCAGCGCAGGATCATCGCCGGACGCCGGTCGACCATCGCGTTGTAGGTGACGCGCGCCTCGTCGTAGCCCAGGTCACCCGGCGTGAGGATGTCCCCGTGGAACGACATCGCGAACTCGCCCAGCACACCGGCGTCGAGCGTCGTCGTGCCACCGTCTCGTGTAGCTATCTCGGCCGCCATCGCCGCCTCCTCTCCCACCACCACCACGGCGGTGCTCGCTAACGGATGGGACGAGGATGCCGCGCACGGCGCTGCCGAGGCGTTCCCGTAGCGCTGCCGTCGACGGCGACGATCCGGGTCCTCCGCTCCCAAAGCGTCCGGGGCGCGATTCAGTCCGGCGCGGCGAGCAAGGCGGCGGCTGTCCGGGTGTCGGCCGTGTCGTGGCGCCGGTCGACGGCGTCGTGGACGCGCCGCAGGCGAGCGACCGTGTCCGGGTCGCGACGGTGGCGCACCAGCGAGCATGCCGCCCGCAGCTCGTAGGCCCGGGCGCCCTGGGCGACGGCGGTGTGCAGCGCCCGATGGAAGGCGTGCTCCGCAGCAGGGGGATCGTCCCGCCGGACCGCGACCTCTCCGGCGAGGCGGTGGAGCTCGGCCTCGAGGTAGCGCTGGTCTCGCTCCTCGGTCCGGGTCAGGGCCTCCTCGAGCACGGCCGCCCCTTCCGCGTGCCGGCCCTCGGACAGGTGGGCTCGGGCAAGGAGGGCGAGCGCGTAAGTGTGGTACAGGGCGTGAGTCTGCCGGCGCGTCGCTGCCACGGCGACGTGCAGGTCGTCCATGCCGCCGGGATCGCCGGAGAGCAGGCGCAGCCAGCCGCCGAACACGGGCGGGAACACGTCGGCGAACACCGGGTTGACGCTCCACGCATCGGTGCTGGCGGTGTGGACCTCCCGCAGGACGTCGATGTCCCCGGTCTCCAGCGCAAGGGTGGCGGCGACCCAACCCACATAGGCGCTGGTCAGCGGATGCCCGATGCCGTCCGCCAGCGCCCGGGCGTGACGCATCACCTCCACGGCCCGCGCCGTGTCGCCCAGGCACCACAGCGACCAGGCGAGCCGGCTACGGCAGACCGCCTCCGGATCCTGGGCGTAGCGCGACAGGTGGCCGGGGCGTGGCCCGCGAGCGACCCGTCGCACCGCCTCGGTCAGGTGGTCACGGGCAGCGGCGAAGTCGCCGCGCCAGTGGGCGCACACGCCGAGCACGTAGTGCCCTTCGCCGAGCACCGCCGGCGCGTCGCGCCGACGGCCGTCGTCGAGGATCTGCTCGCCCAGGTCGCGGGCGCGGTCGAAGCGGCACGACACGACGGCCGCCAGCGCCAGGCCGCGCAAGGCGGGCGACGGCGGGGGCTGCCCGAGGAGGTGTGCCAGCGCGAGCACACGCTCGTAGGTGCGCGTCACTACCGGGTCCCCGTAGCCGGACCGGATCACGATCGGCACCGCCTCGGCCATGCGCACCTCGAGCTCGAGCTCGTCGCGCTCCTGGCCGGCGGGCAGCTGCTCGAGCAGGTCGAGGGCGCGGCGGGTCTCGGCCTGCGCCTCGTCGATGGCCAGCAGGTGCAGGGCGTGGTCGATGGCGCGACGGCTGGCGGTGGCTGCCTCCCGCAGCAGCCCGGCCTGCTCGTAGTGGACGACGAGCCGGGCGCTGACCGGACCGAGATGTCCCCGGTGCGTCTGCTCGAGGCCGCGGGCGAGAGCGCGGTGCAGGCCCTGCCGGCGAGCCGGGCTGATCATCGCGTAGGCGACCTCACGCAGCCGGTCGTGGTCGAAGTCGTAGCCCGCCCCCTGCTCCTGGATGATCTGGTGCCGCCACAGCTCGTCGAGCGCGTCGGGGAGGGTGGTCTCGTCGTGCGGACCGGCAGCAGCCAACAGGTCCATGGTGAACCCCCAGCCGATCACCGCCGCCGTGTCCACGACCGCGCGTGCCTGCGGCGACAGCTGCCGCAGCCGGCGTTGCAGAACCGGCTGCACGGCCCTGGCCAGCCCTTTGTCATCCTGTGGGAGGCCGGACCGGACCACCTCGACGACGAAGTGCGGGTTGCCCCGCGTCTCGTGGTACAGGCGACGGCCGATCTCCGCGTCGAGGTCGCGGCCGGTCAGCCGGCGGGCCAGCTCCAACGTCGCCACCTCGTCCAGCCGGTCCAGCGCCACCTCCGACGCACGACCGTCGGGCTGCAGGGTGTCCAGCAGCCGGGGCAGCGGCCCATCAGGCGCCATGTCCTCGAGCCGCAGCGAAGCGGCGACGAGCAGCCGCGCCTGGCGGCTCTCGCGCACCAGGAAGTGCACGAAAGCAACGGTGTCGTCGTCGCACCACTGCAGGTCGTCGAGGATCAGCAGGAGCGGCGCATCGACGGTGCGGAGCGCCTCCGCGACCGCGCGGAACAGGTGCGTGCGCTGCTCGGCGTGCTCCAGGCCGACCGGCTCGGGAAGCTCGGCACGACGCAGCTCCGGCAGCAGCCGGACCAGCTCCGTGCGCCACGTCGGCGCCAACGTGGCGACGTGTCGCCGGATCGGCTCGGAGCGCAGCCAGTCGACCACCGGTGCCCAGGCCAGGCGTCCCTCGGCCTCGTACGCGCGCGCCCGGGCGACCGCGCCGCCCTCGGCAGCCACAGTGCGTCCGAGCTCCTCGAGCAGGCGGCTCTTGCCGACGCCGGCCTCCCCGGTCACGACGACGGCCTGCGGCCGGCCAGCGACGGCCGCCTGCCAGACCTCAGACAGCTGCTTCCACGCAGCGTCGCGCCCGACCAGGGGAGCGGTCCCGACGATCGGCACCGGCTCGTCGACGGTCGCCGGGCGCCCGGTGCGCACGAGCTCGTCATACAGGGCCCGTGTCTGCTCGCTCGGTGCGACGCCAAGCTCGCGTGCAAGCACGGCCTCACAGCTGCGGTAGAGGCGCAGTGCCTCGGCGCGCTCGCCGCGGCGGGCACGCAGGCGCATCAGCTGCCGGTACGTGGACTCCCGCAGCGGCTCGAGCCGCAGCAACTCCTCGCCGTAGCGCAGCGCCGCGTCGTCGGCGTCCGGGCCGGCCAGCGTCAGCAGCCGCTCGAGGCCGTCGACCGCGCCGGCGTGGAGCCGCTCCCGCTCGGCCAGCACCCAGTCCTCGTAGCTGCCGGGAAGCAAGGGGCCGCCATAGGCCGCCACGGCCCGGTCGAGTTCGCGGCGCGCCTCGCCGGCGTCAGCTGCGCGCGCGGCCACGGCGAGGGCGTCCTCGACCGTCACGACGTCGACCTCGGCGGGCGCGTCGGGACGCCACCGCAGGGTCGTGTGCGTGACCTCGATGCAGGTGTCCGCCTCGGGCAGGGTCCGGCGCACGGTGTGCAGCAGCTTGCGCAGGTTCGACCGGGCCTGCGTGTCGGTGGAGTCGGGCCACAGCAGGTACGCAAGCCGCTCCCGGGGCTGTGGGGCCCCCCGATGCAGGACGAGGAGGGCGACCAGCGACTGCAGCCGCGGCGAGCCGAACCCCTCCGGCGGACCGTCGTCGCGCTGCACGGCCACATCGCCGAGCAGCCGTAGCCGCAACACCGGACCACCTCCCACCACGACACCATAATCGAGAGTCCACCGTCAGCTTCCGGCGTGACCTCGTGCCCGCGCGGACGACAGGTGCAGGCAGGGATCTCGATCGCCATGCCGGCACCGCGGCCGCTGCGCCGGTCGGGTGAGAGGCTCGATCTCCTCGGCGGCGAGCGTTCCCCGGAACACGGGCCTTGCTCCGTTGACAGCCTGCGTGTCGGGGCGCAGCGTGGGTCCATTCGCGGCGCCAGGGCACACGCACAGGTCCAGCCGGTGACCCGGACTCATCGGGACCGAATCCACCACGGCCACCTCGCGCGCGACCACGACACCTCGCAGTGATTTTGGGCGCTCCCGTCTGTCGGGCGAGCAGCGCATCACAACACGGTTGTCGACCGGTTCGGAAGCCGTTCCTGATCGTGCCAGAGTCGCGGGCAGGGGTCGGCTTGACCTTCCAGCTGCTGGAGGTCGTACCGTCGAGATCGACGCCCCACCTCGACGCAACGGTCAGGGCGGAGAGGCGAGCGGCGCCATCGTGATGCCGCTCTGCACCCGAGGTCTGTGACGGTCATGGTCGATCAGCCCGATCGCGATACCCCGACCCCGGGGGCGTCACGCTACGTGCTTGTGGTAGTCGCGGTGGCCGTGATCGCTGTCGCTGGGCTCGCCGGCTTCGCGGCCTTCCCCGGCTTCGACTTGCCCGCCGTGCAGGGCTTCACGCTGCTCGGACTGGCCGCGGCTGCGGGGCTGGCGTCGTTCTTCTCGCCGTGCTCGTTCCCGCTGCTGGTCGGGCTGCTGGGCCGGCAGGCGGTCGCCCAGGCCGGACCCGACCGGCAGCGCCC
>CAZSQF010000192.1:0-3827 GCA_964608935.1 uncultured Actinomycetota bacterium
ACCTCGACGAGCAGGCCCAGGCCACCGGTGCGGTGCCCGACGACCGCACGATCGTGGTCGAGCGCTTCCGCGACGAGCTCGGGGACTGGCGGGTGTGCCTGCTGTCGCCGTTCGGCGCCCAGGTCCACGCGCCGTGGGCGATGGCGATCGAACGGCGCCTGACCGGCATCGGGCTTGACCCCGAGGTGATGTGGGCCGACGACGGCATCGCGCTCGGCCTCCAGGAGGCCGCCGGCGACCTGTTCGACGCCGGCGCCGGCAGCTCCGTCCTGGAGGAGGTGACGATCGACCCGGACGAGGTCGAGGACCTCGTCGTCGGGCAGCTGTCGGGAACGGCACTGTTCACGACCCGGTTCCGCGAGGCGGCCGGCCGCGCGCTGCTGCTGCCCAAGCGTCGGCCCGGCCAGCGCACCGCCCTGTGGCAGCAGCGCCAGCGGGCCGCGGGGCTGCTGGAGGTCGCATCGCGCTACCCGACCTTCCCGCTGCTGCTCGAGGTGACCCGGGAGTGCCTCCAGGACGTGTTCGACCTGCCGGCACTGCGGGAGCTGTTGGCCGACCTCCGGGCCCGGCGCGTCCGGCTCGTGCCGGTCGAGACGGCGTCGGCCTCGCCCTTCGCCCAGTCGCTGCTGTTCGGCTGGGTCGGGCAGTACATGTACGAGTACGACGCACCGCTCGCCGAGCGGCGCGCCGCGGCGCTGGCACTCGACCGCGACCTCCTGCGCGAGCTGCTCGGCGGCGACGAGCTGCGCGACCTGCTCGACGCGGGCGTGCTGTCCGCGGTCGAGCGCGAGCTCCAGCACCTCGCACCGGCCGAGGTCGGAACCGAGGCGGGCGAGCCGCTCGACCGGCGCGCGCGGGATGCCGACGAGCTCCACGACGTGCTGCGCCGGGTCGGGGACCTGACCCGCGCCGAGCTCGCCGAACGCAGCACCGACGACCCCGCGCCGTGGATCGACGGGCTGGTGGCGGAACGGCGCGCGATCGAGGTCCGGGTCGCCGGCGAGGAGCGCATCGCGGCCGCCGAGGACGCGGCCCGGCTGCGGGACGCCGTGGGCGTCGCCCTCCCGCCCGGTCTGCCGGCTGCGTTCACCGAGCCGGAGGCCGACCCGCTGGCCGGGCTCGTGGCCCGCTACGCCCGCTCGCACGGGCCGTTCACCGCGCCGGCCTGCGCCGCACGTCTCGGGATCCCGACCGAACGGGTCGCGGCGACGCTCGCATGGCTGGCCCGCCAGGACCGGGTGGTCGAGGGCGAGTTCCGCCCCGGCGGTGTCGACCGTGAATGGGTCGATGTCGACGTCCTGCGCCGGCTCAAGCGGCGCTCGCTCGCCGTGTTGCGCTCCGAGGTGGAGCCGGTCGATCCCGCTGCGCTGGCCCGGTTCCTGCCGGCATGGCAGCAGGTGCGGGCCGCCACGGGGACCCGCCGGCGCGGCCCGGACGCGCTGGCCGAGACAGTGGCCCAGCTCCAGGGCGCACCGATCCCGGCCTCGGTGCTCGAGGCCGACGTGCTGCCGGCCCGGCTCGAGGGCTACCGGCCCGGCGATCTCGACGAGCTGATCGCCGCCGGCGAGGTGGTCTGGCTCGGCGTCGAGCCCCTCGGTGCCCGCGACGGCCGCCTCGTGGTGTGCTTCCGCGATCAGGTGGACCTGCTCGCCCCCGAGCCAACCGGCGACGCGCCGGACGGCGAGATCCACACGGCCCTGCGGGACCACCTCGAACGCCGGGGCGCATCGTTCTGGCCGGAGCTCGTCGCCGCCGGGCCGGCCGGCGCCGCCCCCGACGAGGTGCTCGACTCGCTGTGGGACCTGGTGTGGGCGGGCGAGGTCACCAACGACACCTACCAGCCCGTGCGGGCGTTTACGCGTGGCCGCGGCCGGACCGTGTCGGGCCGAGCGGGCGGGCGTCCACGCCCCGGCCGACGCGGCCGCTCCGGGCCGGCATCGGCAGCAGGACGCTGGTCGCTCCGACGCGAGCTGACCGTCCCCGACCGGGTGGATGCGGAGGCCGCAGCCACCGAGCGGGCCCACGCCCTCGCCGAGCAGCTGCTCGACCGGCACGGCGTGCTGACCCGCGAAGCGCTACGCGCCGAGGCGGTCGCCGGCGGCTTCAGCGCTGTGTACCCGGTGCTCAAGGCGATGGAGGAGGCCGGCCGGGTCCGGCGGGGCTACGTCGTCGCCGGACTCGGCGCGGCCCAGTTCGCCGCCCCCGGCGCGATCGACCGGTTGCGCGCCCACCGGGCGTCGGCGACCGGTGACCCGGAAGGCGACGCGGACGATGCGCAGGTGGTGGTGCTCGCGGCCACCGATCCGGCCCAGCCCTACGGGGCGGCGCTGCCGTGGCCGGAGACCGCGGGCCGGGCGTCGCGGTCCGCCGGCGCGTTCGTCGTCCTCGTCGACGGTCGGCCGGCGGCGCTGCTCGAACGCGGTGGCCACAGCCTGGTCACCTTCGACCAGCCGCTGGCACCCGAGCAGTGGCTGGCGGCCCTCACCGGGCTCGTCACCGGCGGACGACTGCGCAAGCTCGAGATCACACGCGTCGACGGGCGGCCGATCCACGAGCAGCCGGAGTGGCCCCGCCACCTCGAATCGGCCGGGTTCACGCCCGGGTATCGGGGCCTGATCCACCGTGGCTGACGGCATGCCGTCGCACGCTACTGAGCGCACATCGCGCACGCGAAATGTCGAAGGTGTTCGCTATTGACCCGCAGACCCCTCTAGGGTGCCTCTCGACCGCCGTAGAAGGAGGAAACCGGTGGCGGACTCTCTCGTCGTACAGAGCAAGATCAAGGAGGCCGTGAAGGGCCTCGAACTTCGCATGGACTCGAACCTTCCCGACGCGCTCAACCAGAAGATCGCTGCGATGCTCAGGGAGGCGGCAGGCCGCGCGAAGCAGAACGGCCGCGGCACCCTGCGTCCCTACGACCTGTAGTCGGACCAGCTGCACGTGACACGTGAAAGGGCCGCCTTCGGGCGGCCCTTTCACGTGCAGCCAACGCGGTTGTCGGTCGGTGCGGTCGTAGGCTTCGGGCGTGCCCGAAGGAGACACGATCCACCGCACGGCCGCCGCGCTGCGGCGCGCTTTGAGCGGCCACGTGCTGAGACGGGTGGAGATCCCCCGTGTCCCACGCCCGCTGCCGGGCGTCGGCGCCAGCGTGAGCCAGGTCGAGGCCCGCGGCAAGCACCTTCTCGTCCACGCCTCGGACGGTCTCGTCGTGCACACCCACCAGCGCATGACGGGTTCCTGGCACCTGTACCCGCCGGATCAGCCGTGGCGCCGCTCCCCGAGCTCGGCGCGGGTCGTGCTCGGCGTCCGCGACGCGGTGGCGGTGTGCTTCGCCGCTCCGATCGTCGAGGTGCTCGACGCGGTCGGCCTGCGCCGCCATCCGACGCTGCGGCGGCTCGGTCCCGACCTGTGCGACCCCGACGTCGATCTCGACGAGGTCCTGCGCCGCTTCGATCGGCTCGTCGACCCGCAGCAGCCGGTCGGCGAGGCCCTGCTCGACCAGCGGATCGCGTCGGGGATCGGCAGCGTCTACCGGGGTGAGGTGCTGTTCCTCCACGGGCTGCACCCGGCGACCCCCGTGACGGCGGTGGACCGGCCGACCCGACGGGCACTGCTGCACACCGCCGGCGAGCTGCTGCGCGCCAACCTCGACGACCCGGCGCGGACCACCGTTCCCGGCGCCGGCGCCGGCACATTGTGGGTCTACGGACGGGCGGGCGAGCCATGCCGGCGCTGCGCGACCCCGATCGTGCGTGACCGGCTCGGCCAGCACGCCCGCGTGGTCGACCACTGCCCGACCTGCCAGCGCGGCTGACCGCTGCGCGACG
>CAZSQF010000192.1:3927-6133 GCA_964608935.1 uncultured Actinomycetota bacterium
GCTGCGCGACGCCGAGGGTGTCCCGCTGACGTGGTACGACGTGCTCGTCCAGCTCCAGGATGCGCCCGAGCGGCACCTTCGCCGAGCTCACCGACGCCGGGTTCGAGCTGCTGCGGGCTACGGCGCCGACCCACCTCGCTGGGGTCGAGCGCCACTTCATGTCGTTGCTCGACGACGACGAGGCCCCGTGCTCGCCCGCGCCCTGCAACGCATCGCCGAGGCCGGCTAGCGTGGGCAACGTTCGCCAACCCCAGGAGCGCGCGCCAGATGGGTGACACCGACTCCCTGACGATCACCGACAACCGCACCGGCCGTGCCTACGAGGTCCCGATCACCGACGGGGCGATCCGCGCGATGGATCTGCGACACATCAAGGTGTCGGAGGACGATTTCGGCCTGCTCGCCTACGACCCGGGGTTCAAGAACACCGCCAACTGTCGCAGCGAGGTGACCTACATCGACGGCGCGGCGGGCATCCTGCGTTACCGCGGCTACCCGATCGACCAGCTCGCCGAGCACTCGACCTTCCTCGAGGTCGCCTACCTGCTGATCCACGGTGAGCTGCCGACCGCCGACGAGTTCGACCAGTGGGTGTACGACGTCACCCACCACACGTTCATCCACGAGAACATCAAGAAGTTCGTCGACGGCTTCCATCACGACGCGCACCCGATGGGCATCCTCGTGTCCACGGTCGGGGCGCTGTCGACCTTCTATCCGGAGGCCAACCAGATCGACGACCCCGACATCCGCCAGATGCAGATCATCCGGCTCATCGCCAAGTACCCCACCCTGGCGGCGTTCGCCTACCGCCACTCGATCGGGATGCGCTACGCCTACCCGGACAACGATCTGTCGTTCACCGGCAACTTCCTCAACATGATGTGGCGCACGACCGAGCTCAAGTACGAGCCCAACCCCGTGCTCGAGCGGGCGATGGACGTGCTGCTCATCCTCCACGCCGACCACGAGCAGAACTGCTCGACCACCACGATGCGGGCGGTCGGCTCGTCCGACGCCGATCCCTACTCCGCGTCGGCCGGCGCCACGGCCGCGCTGTACGGCCCCAAGCACGGGGGCGCCAACGAGGCGGTCCTGCGCATGCTCGAGGAGGTCGGGTCGGTCGACCGCGTGCCCGAGTTCGTCAAGAAGGCCAAGGACGGCGAGTTCCGGCTGATGGGGTTCGGGCACCGCGTCTACAAGAACTACGACCCGCGTGCCAAGGTGATCCGCAACCTCGCCCACGAGGTGTTCGAGATCACCGGCAAGAACCCGCTCATCGACGTCGCGGTGGAGCTCGAGAAGATCGCGCTCGAGGACGAGTACTTCGTCGAGCGCAAGCTCTACCCCAACGTCGACTTCTACTCGGGGATCATCTACCAGGCCATGGGCTTCCCGACGTCGATGTTCCCGGTCCTGTTCGCGATGGGGCGTATCCCCGGCTGGCTGGCGCAGTGGCAGGAGAACCTCGAGGACGAGGAGCAGGCGATCGTCCGACCGCGCCAGATCTACGTCGGCCACGGCGAGCGTGCGTACGTCGACATCGCCAAGCGCTGACGCCGCCGCATCCGCGGGCGACTTCTTCAGGCGCCCTCGGCCTCGGCCTCGCGCCGGACCGCATCGGCGACGACCGACACGACCCGTTCGTTGAACACGCTCGGAACGATGTAGGTCGGTCGCAGCTCGTCCTCGGCGACGACGTCGGCGAGCGCCCGTGCGGCGGTGACCTTCATCTGCTCGGTGATGTGGTGTGCCCGGGCGTCGAGTGCGCCACGGAACACGCCGGGGAACGCGAGCACGTTGTTGATCTGATTGGGATGGTCGCTGCGTCCCGTGGCCACGACCGCGGCATGCTCGCGGGCGCCGATCGGGTCGACCTCCGGGTCGGGGTTGGCAAGCGCGAACACGATCGGGTCGGCGGCCATCGTGGTGATGTCGGACGGGTCGAGCACGTCGGGACCGCTCACCCCGACGAACACGTCGGCTCCGCGGATGGCGTCGCGGAGATCGCCGTCACGGCCCTCGCGGTTGGTGTTCTGCGCCAGCCAGTGCTTGGAGCCCTCGATCCCCTCGCGACCCTCGTGGAGGATGCCCCGGCTGTCGGCGACGATCAGCTCACCGACCCCCTCGTTGAGCAGCAGCTTCGTGATCGCGACCCCGGCCGCGCCGGCGCCCGACATCGCGACCGTGAGGTCCTCGATGCGCT
>CAZSQF010000193.1:0-6077 GCA_964608935.1 uncultured Actinomycetota bacterium
CGAGGAGGTGTTCGGCCCGGTGCTGTCGGTGCTGACCTTCCGCACCCCCGACGAAGCGGTGGCCAAGGCGAACAACACCGAGTACGGACTGTCGGCCGGCGTGTGGACCGACAAGGGCTCACGCATCCTGTGGATGGCGTCGCGGCTCCGGGCCGGCGTCGTGTGGGCGAACACGTTCAACCGGTTCGACCCCTCCAGCCCGTTCGGCGGCTACAAGGAGTCCGGCTTCGGGCGCGAGGGCGGCCTGCACGGGCTGGCCGCCTACCTCCAGAGGAGCGCGTGATGGCCGGGCGTCTGGTGGTCAAGAAGACCTACAAGCTCTACATCGGCGGGGCATTCCCGCGCACCGAGTCGGGCCGCTCCTACGAGGTCACCGACCACGAGGGCGGCTTCCTCGCCAATGCGGCCAGGGCGTCCCGCAAGGACGTGCGTGACGCGGTCGTCGCCGCACGCAAGGCCCAGCCCGGCTGGGCCGACGCGACCGCCTACAACCGCGGCCAGGTGCTCTACCGCGTGGCCGAGATCCTCGAGGGCCGGCGCGACCAGCTCGCGGCCGAGGTCGCCGCCCTGGAGGGGCTGTCCGCACGCAAGGCGTCGAGCCAGGTCGATGCGGCCATCGACCGATGGGTCTGGTACGCGGGGTGGTCGGACAAGTTCCAGCAGGTCGACGGGTCGTCGAACCCGGTCGCCGGGCCCTACTTCGACTTCTCGATCCCCGAGCCGACCGGCGTGGTGGCCGCGCTCGCGCCCCAGGCGTCGAGCCTGCTCGGGCTGGTCAGCGTCGTGGCACCGGTCATCGTGGCCGGCAACTCGGTCGTGGCGGTCGCGAGCCAGGACCGGCCGCTGCCCGCCATCACGCTCGGCGAGGTGCTGGCCACCTCCGACGTGCCCGGCGGCGTGGTCAACGTGCTGACCGGGCTGACCGACGAGCTGGCGCCGGTGCTGGCGGCCCACCTCGACGTCAACGCCATCGACCTGACGGGGCTGGCCGGCGCCGACACGACCGAGCTCGAGGTGGCCGCGGCCGAGAACGTCAAGCGGGTCGTGCGTGCCCCCGACCAGGAGCCCGACTGGGACGCGGTGCAGGACCCCTCACGCATCCTCGCGTTCTGCGAGACCAAGACGGTGTGGCACCCGATGGGCGTCTAGCGCAAACGGTCGCGACTCAGCTGCCCGTGATCTCGTAGCCGGCGCCGGCCAGCGCGCTGACCGCGTCGCCGAGTCGATCGGCGGGGATCAGCAGCAGGTCGGTGTCGAAGGTGGACACCGCAAAGACCGGGACCTCGGCGTCGGCCAGCGGCCCGGTGAGCCCGTGCAGGATCCCGACCTCGTCGAGGTCGAGCTGCCCCAGGACGAACAGGGCCCGGAACGGGCCGGCGTGCTCCACGCCGTTGGCGGGCACCGCGTCGGCCGCACACACGAGCGACAGCTCGCCGCGCCGGCGCACCACCGCCGTGAGCTCGCCGGCGATCCAGCTCGGCACCGGCGCGTCGCCGTCCAGGCGGCACACCGCGAATTCCTGATCGAGCACTTCCAGCCGCATGAACAACCTCCTGTGGGCGCCCAGCGTGACCGATCCGGAGCCCGACGCTCGAGCCCACCCCGGCCGGACGGTCAGGCCGCGGTGGCGAGCGGTCGGCGTCCAACCTACGACCGCGGTAGTGACAGGCGGCGCGCACGGGTCTAGGGTCCCTACATCGGCCGTGACGGGAGCAAGGATCGGCCGACCGTCCACCGCCGACGACAGGCAACCCGTGATCGCCGGCGGGCGACGCACCCCCGGGTGTGCTGGGCACGCCCGTGACAACGACGGGGCCCTCTGGTGGGGTGACCCCTCGACCAGCGTGAAGTGGAGGAAATCGTGCGTTCAAGACGCTTCTTCAAGGTTGTTCCGATAGTCATGGCACTCGGGCTCGTGCTCGCCGCATGCGGTGAGGGCGAGGTCGAGGACCCGGCCGAGGACCTGGCCGACGACGACGTCGGCGAGATCGACGACGTCGACGACGACGACGCGGCGGCGGAACCGGCCGACACCGGCTCGGTGCTCGACACCGTGCGAGACCGCGGTGAGCTGATCTGCGGTGTCAACGACGCGGTCCCCGGCTTCGGCGTCACCACCGAGGCAGGTGACTTCGAGGGCTTCGACATCGACTACTGCCGCGTGATCGCCGCAGCCGTGCTCGGCGACGCGAACGCGGTCGACTTCGTGCCGCTGACCGCCGAGGCCCGGTTCACGGCCCTCCAGTCGGGCGAGATCGACGTCCTGGTGCGCAACACGACCTGGACCGCCACCCGTGACGGGAGCGAGGGCGCGTCGTTCGCGATGACCACGTTCTACGACGGCCAGGGCATGATGGTCCGCGCCGACAGCGAGTTCCAGGAAGTCGACGACATGGACAACACCGCGGTCTGCGTGCTGTCCGGCACCACCACCGAGCTGAACCTCGAGGCGCAGTTCTCGGCCCGCGGGCTGAACTACGAGGCGCTGACCTTCGAGGACAACGACACCCTCCAGGAGGCCTTCCTCGCCGAACGTTGCGACGGTTGGACCTCGGACAAGTCACAGCTGGCGGCCATCCGCTCGGCGTGGCCGGACGGCGAGGGTGGGCCCGAGGGCCTGCGCATCCTCGAGGACACGCTGTCCAAGGAGCCGCTCGGACCGGTGACCCGCGACGGTGACACGGCCTGGTTCCAGGCCGTCAACTGGGCCGTCATCGCGACCATCCAGGCCGAGGAGTTCGGCATCGACAGCTCGAACGTCGAGAGTCTGGCCGGCAGCGTCGACCCGGAGACCGAGCCCGAGGTGGCACGGTTCCTCGGCGTGGACGCCTTCGACGCGGGCCTCGGCCTCGACGCCGACTTCGCGGTCAACGTGATCAGCCAGGTCGGCAACTACGAGGAGATCTTCAACCGCAACGTCGGACCCGACACGGGCCTCGGCCTGGAGCGGGGAGAGAACGCGCTGTGGACCGACGGTGGGCAGCTCTACCCGCCGCCCTACCGCTGATCCACCACCGCGGCTCGGACTAGGGTCGCGCTGATGCACCTGGACCGTGTGGCGCCGTGACGGCGCCACACGGCCCGGGTCGCGCAGCCGCGACGACCCGCGCATCAGCCAGGGACGTCCTCCGACCAACGAGGAGAGCACGTGGCCGCTTCGTCCCGTTCGGCCGGGGGCGATGTCCGCCACCGGCCACCACCGTGGCGCGACGTACGCATCCTGCGGGTCGGGCTCCAGGTGGCATTCGCCATCGCGGTGTTCGCACTGGTGTACTGGCTGTTCAACAACCTCACGACCAACCTGGCACGGCTCGGGATCCGTCAGGACTTCGCCTTCCTCGACCAGCCGGCCGGCTTCACCATCCTCGCCACCGAGTTCGAGTCCCGGCAGCCCATCCGTGAGGCGCTGTTCGCCGGCTTCGGCAACACCCTGATGGTCGCGATCCCCGGCGTGCTCATCGCACTCATGGCCGGCATGGTCGTCGGCATCGCACGCCTGTCGGCGAACTGGCTGGTCCGCCGGGCCGCCGGGATCTACGTCGAGCTGCTGCGCAACATCCCGCCGATCGTGCTCATCACGTTCTTCTACTTCGCCGTCATCACGCAGCTTCCGCCCATCGGCGAGGCCATCGAGCTGGCGGGCTCGGTGCTGTCGAACCGCGGGTGGTGGCTGCCGTGGATCACCGTCGACGAGGGCGCCCACCTGTTCGTGATCGCCCTCGCGGTCGCGGCCACGGCCGCGGCGGCGGTCGCGACCTGGCGGACCCGCCGCTTCGACGCGACCGGACAGCCCCACCACCGGGTGCTATGGGCCGTGGCGGTGTTCGTCGGGCTCGGCCTGCTGGCCTGGATCGCGCTCGATCAGCCGACCGAGGTCACGCTGCCGGTGCGTGAGGGACGCCTC
This sequence comes from uncultured Actinomycetota bacterium, assembly GCA_964608935.1. Lineage (GTDB taxonomy): Bacteria > Actinomycetota > Nitriliruptoria > Nitriliruptorales > Nitriliruptoraceae > CAZSQF01. The sequence continues at coordinate 3,905 of CAZSQF010000193.1, forward strand.
GTCGAGGGCGGGGTCCAGCTGTTCCCGGAGTACGCCGCGCTGCTGCTCGCACTCCTGCTCTACACCTCGGCGTTCATCGCCGAGATCGTGCGAGGCAGCATCCAGTCGGTGCCCCTCGGGCAGACCGAGGCGGCGTCGGCGGTCGGGCTGGCCTGGTTCGACCGGATGCGGTACGTGGTGCTGCCCCAGGCGCTGCGCGTCGCGACGCCGGCCACCGGCAACGAGTTCCTCAACCTGTCCAAGAACGTCTCGCTCGGGCTCGTCATCGCCTACCCCGAGCTGCTCCGGGTCGCCCGGCAGGCCATCGGCAACGGCCAGCCCGCACCCCAGCTCGTGGCGATCGCGCTCGGCGGCTACCTGCTGCTGTCCCTCGCGATCTCGCTGCTCGTGAACCTGGCCAACCGTCGCCTGCGCCTGGTGGAACGCTGATGAGCGCCCCCTCACCGACGGCCACCACGCCAACGGCCACGCCGCCCGTCCACCGGCCGACCCCGGCGGAGTGGCTGCGCGACAACCTGTTCCCCAACTGGTGGAACTCGCTCCTGACCGTGGTCGTGGCGCCGATCCTCGCCTGGGTCGCCTACCAGTTCCTGCGCTTCGTCTTCGTGACGGGACGGTGGGAGATCATCGAGGTCAACCTGACCAACCTGATGGTCGGGCCCTTCCCCCGTGACCAGCTGTGGCGGCTGTGGTTGGCGGCGACGATCCTGTCCGCGGTCATCGGGCTCGGTCTCGGGGTCACCGCGGCGACCGCCAAGGAGGTCGCCGAAGCAGCCGGACGGATCACCGGGACGACCTGGCACGAACCCCTGCGGCGCGTCGGGCCACCGGTGGTCCTGCTCGCCGTGCTGATCGTGTTCGTGCGCACGGCCACGCCGCTGATCCTGCTCGCCGGCGTCGTGGTGCTCGGCGCGCTGACCTACCGCGTCGGTCGACGCGTGCCGCCACGCTCGCGGCGCTGGGTCAACCTCGCCGTCGTGCTCGGCGTGGTCGCCAGCGGCGTGGCGATCACCCAGTTCGGCGGGGTCGGCCAACGCGCCTGGGGTGGGCTGTTGATCACTGCCTACTTCACCATCGGCAGCCTGCTGCTCGCGTTCCCGATCGGCGTCGCGATCGCGCTCGGGCGCCGTTCGACCCTCCCCGCGGTGCGGTGGGTATGCGTCGTCTACGTCGAGTTCTTCCGGGGCTCCCCACTGATCGCCCTGCTGTTCATCGGGTGGCTGGTGCTGCCCTTCATGCTCCCGCCGGCCTTCCCGACGCCGGGTCTGATCACCCGCGCGCTGATCATCTTCACCCTGTTCACCTCGGCCTACGTCGCCGAGATCGTCCGTGGTGGGCTCCAGTCGATCCCGCGTGGGCAATGGGAGGCGGCCCAGGCGCTGGGCCTGTCCCCCTGGAAGCAGACCCGGCTGATCGTCCTGCCGCAGGCCCTGCGCAACGTCATCCCGGCGCTGGTCGGGCAGGCCATCAGCCTGTTCAAGGACACCCCGCTGGTGCTGATCATCGGGTTGCAGGACCTGCTCGCGATCGCCCAGGCGGTCACCCAGCAGGAGCGGTTCATCGCCCAGGGGCTGATCGCCGAGACCCTGGTGTTCATCTCCCTGATCTACTGGGTCGGCAGCTACTGGATGTCCCGCGAGAGCCAGCGGCTCGAGAAGCGGCTCGGCGTCGGCGAGCGCTAGCCCGAACAAGGAGGCACCCGTGAGCGATACGACCCTCACCGACCAGGCGCTCGAGGCCGGCGGCACCGGGGAGACGATCATCACGCTCGAGGACGTCGAGAAGTGGTTCGGCGACTTCCAGGCGCTGGCCGACATCAACCTCGTCGTGGGTCGCCAGGAGACCGTGGTCGTGTGCGGGCCGTCGGGCTCGGGCAAGTCCACCCTGATCCGCTGCATCAACCGGCTCGAGAAGCACGACCGCGGCCGGATCGTGGTCGACGGCACCGAGCTGTCCGACGACCTGCGCGACATCCAGGAGATCCGGCGCGAGACCGGGATGGTGTTCCAGCAGTTCAACCTGTTCCCGCACCTGACGATCATGGAGAACATCACCCTGGCGCCCCGCCAGGTCCGCCACCGCCCGAAGAAGGACGCCGACGAGCAGGCGATGCAGCTGCTCGAGCGGGTGCGGATCCCCGAGCAGGCGCACAAGTACCCGGGACAGCTCTCCG
>CAZSQF010000194.1:0-6060 GCA_964608935.1 uncultured Actinomycetota bacterium
CGGCGCGTTGATCATGATCTCCCACACGTCGTCGTCGGCGAGCAGCGGCTCGAGCGGCCCGTAGCCGGCCAGGTTGCGGTACGCGCGCTCGACCACCAGCTCGGGATCGGGCAGGTCGAACGGCCGCAGGCCGTGCTTGTGATCCAGCGACCACCGACCGACCTCGTCGACCAGCAGCTCCCGCAACCGCACCGCCGACGCGCCGGCACCGAGGTCCAGCGTCTCGTCCTTGACCCGCTCGAGAACCCGCCGCTCCACCTCGACCAGCGGCGAGACGTCCAATCCCGTCACCGGACCCCGTCCTCCCGTCACGTGCGTGGCACGAACGCTAGACCCGGCGCGTCGGCCTCACCCGCGACAACCCACACCACGCACAGGCCGGGCCACCGGCCGCACGGCGTGGCTGCGCCGGGCAGCGATGGTCCCTGCGAGGCGTCGGGATCGCGACAGGCGGCAGGGAGCAACCGGTGGGGGCGCGGGTGCTCCCTGTGCCGGGCGCGACGAAACCCTCGGCGCCGGCGCGCGGCAGTCGTTAGGTTGCGCGCGACCCGACCGGACCGGACGACGGTGGCGGGGTCGCAGGAGGCATATGTCGCAGGACGCCGACGCCCTGACCGGCCGACGGGCCGTGGCGCTGGGGATCGTGCTCGCGATCCCCATGGCGGGCCTGGCCGTGCTGCTGGCCGTTCCCGAGCTCGATGTGCGTTGGCACCACCAGCCGGCCCATTTCTGGCTCGTCCTGATCGTTGCCGTCCTGAACGTCGTGCTCGGGGTCGCGACCGGGGAAGCCGCCGCCCGCCGCGCCGACTCCCGCACGTTCCTGGTCTCCACCGCGCTGCTGCTGAGCGCCGGCTTCCTCGGCCTGCATGCCCTGGCCACGCCCGGCGTGCTGCTCGAGGGACCGAACGCCGGCTTCGTCATCGCCACGCCGGTCGGGCTGCTGCTCGCGTCGGTCGTCGCGGCCGCATCGGCCTGGATCGACGACGACCGGCCGACGATGAGCCTGCGGGTCCAGCGCCGGCTCCGAGCGGGGGTGCTCGTCCTGCTCGTCGGTTGGGCGGTCGCCTCGCTGGCGCAGGTGCCGCTGCTCGACGAGCCGCCGGCGCAGGAGGTCCCCGGACCGCTGCGCGTGCTGGCCCCCGTCGCGATCGTGCTCTACGCGTACGCCGCCGTCCGCTATCTGGCGCTCTACCGGGAGCGGCGCCGCGTCCTGCCCCTCGCCGTGGGGGTGGCGTGGATCCTCCTGGCACAGGCGATGGTCGCGATCGTGTTCGCGCGCAGCTGGCACGCCACGTGGTGGGAGTGGCACGTGCTGATGGCGGCGGCCTTCGGCGCCATCTTCGTCGCAGCCCGGGTCGAGTACCGCCGTGAGGGCACCATCGCCGGGGCATTCTCGAGCCTCTACCAGCAGCAGACGCTGGCGTTCGTCGACGAGCAGTCCTCGGCTGCGCTCGACGCGCTGACGCAGGCGATGCGCAGCGGCGAGCCGCTCGAGCCCGTGCGGGAACGACTGCGACGTGACGGGCTGACCGGGGAGCGGATCGCCGCGCTCGAGCAGTCGGCCGCCGAGCTCCAGCGGGTGAACGACCTCCTCCACGGCTACGTCGGCTCGCAGCTCGCGGACCAGCTCGCGTCCGAGCCCGACCTGGCCAGCCTCGGGGGGCGCGAGGTCGACGTGTCGGTGATGTTCGCCGACCTGGTCGGGTTCACCAGCTTCTCGGAGGCACGGCCCCCCGAGGAGGGGATGGAGCTGCTCAACACCTACTGGGCGGCCGCCGTCCCCGCGATCGTGGACCAGTACGGCGGGTTCGTGGAGCGGTTCGCCGGCGACGGCATCGTGGTGATCTTCAACACGCTCGGCGACCAGCCCGACCACGCGCCGCGAGCCGCCCGGTGTGCCCTGTTCATCCAGCGCGAGATCGGGGCGATCGCCGCACATCGCGACGGCTGGCCGCTGTTCCGGATCGGCATCAACACCGGGCCGGCGGTGGTCGGCAACGTCGGCGCGGCCCAGCGGCGCAACTTCACCGTGATCGGCGACACCGCCAACACCGCCGCTCGGTTCGAGGCACTCGCCCGACCCGGACGGGTCGTGATCGGGCCGGCCACCTATGACCAGATCCGGGACGAGGTGGCCGCCACCCCTCTCGGCCCGCACGAGTTCAAGGGCAAGGCCGAGCCGATCGAGGTCTACGAGCTCATCAGCGGATGACCGGGCGCGTCACGGCTGGGGCCGCTCCTGCGACGTGAAGCCGGACAGCGAGCCGGGGGCGATCGGTTCGGGCACGGGCGCGTCGGCGACCGGGGGGCCATCGGCGCGCCCGAGGACGGCCGTCACCGCCCCCGCGGTGAGCTCGGGCAGCGGGCTCGGCAGCGCCACCCCGTCCCGCAGCGCATCGTCGACGCGGCGCTCGGGCAGGAACGTTGGCGCGGCGAGGTGCGCGCCGGCGTCGGACGCGTCGGTGCCGGCCAGCTCGGCGAAGGTGCGCACCAGCTCGGCCCGTGTCCGGGGCTGGCGCGGCGCTCTCGTCAGCACCGGGACCACGCGCGACACGTCCACACCGAAGGCGAGCAGGTCGGTGAGGGTGCGCACCAGCGCGTAGAGGCCCTTCATCGACGGCTCACCGACGATCACCGCGGCATCGGCCCGTGCGAGCGCGGCGCGTGCGAGCAGATGACGGTCTTCGACGTCGATGGATCCCGTCTCGGCCTCACCTTCGACGTCGGGTTCGACGTCGGCGACCACGAACTGAGCCGCCCGCTGGAGCGTGTCCAGCGTCGCAGCGACGGCACGGGGTCGCAGCCCGACCCAGTGATGTGATCGACGCAGCCCGAGCAGGAGCCGGTAGCCGCGCGCGGGGACCTCGAAGGTCTGTTCCCGGACCGTTGCCGGCGAGGGCGCGCCGGCGCGGTGGGCCTCCACGACCTCCTGGAGGCCGGGCACGACCCGGCGCGAATCGTGCAGCATGGCGAGGTCGGCGTGCCGGCACAGGTCCGCCAGGAGCACCGCGGGCCGGCGCGTCGGCTCACGTCGACGTCGGCGCCGGCCGTGGGTGCCGTCACGGGCCAGCCCCTGGGCCAGCGCGATCGCCACCGTCGAGGCACCCGTCCCACCGGGCCCGGTCACGGCGATCAGCCGACCGCGGTTGGTGGCCTCGTCGGCGCCTCGCGGGGCCTCGTCGACCACCTCCCGACCGACGGGACGTGCGTGGGCCTCGAGCAGCTCGAGCAGCTCGTCCCGGGAGAACGGGGTCGCCAGCGTCGCGGCGGCCCCGAGCCCTCGCCAGTCGCGGCCGGCTCCCTCGTCGACCACGAGCACGGCGCACCCGACCGCCGCCGCCTCGGCGACGAGGTCACGATCGAGGCCGGGTGCGTCGGCCGCGACGAGCGCCGCCGAGAACGGCCGACCGGAGCCGAGCCGGGCCCGGACCTCCTCGGCCGATACGCACCGGACGAACTCCGCCGGCAACGACGCGGAGGTGGCCCACTGCCCGACCGTCTGGAACCAGCCGGCCCGCGCTCGCGCCAGTCCGAGCAGCACGAACCGGTCCCCCATCAGCCGTCCTCCGCGCCCGGCCCGTCACGCGCGGGACGGAACGGGGGCGGCGTCGGCCCCGGCTCACCCCCCGTGGCGCGGGTGACCACGATGTCGGCCGCGTGCAGGGCGTGCGTTAGGGCCTGCACCTCCTCGGGGCTGGCCACGGCCACGGTCAGCACGAACGGGCCGCTGCCGGCCAGGGCTGCCCCCTCACCACGGTCCACCGCGATCAGGGGGACCGCCCGTACGACGTAGCCGGTCCAGGCCGACTCGCCGGACCCGTAGGTCGCAAGCACATCGATGAGCTCGCCGGCACGCAAGCGACCGGCGACGGCCGCCGACGGGTTGACCGCGAACGACAGGCTGTGCGCGTCGGCGATCCCACCGTCCTCGACGACCCCGCTGCGCAGCAGCAGGTCCCCCGGGACGAGCGGGACCACGATCCGCTGGCCCAACAGCCCCTCCAGCTGCTCCCCGCTGTAGGCGCGGTCGGCCACCGGGCCGTCGAGCGCGAGCGGTTGGAGGTCGAACAGCTCGGCCACGACCTCGGTACTGGCGAGCCGGGTTCCGGGCTCGATGTCGGCCCGGGCCACCAGATAGCGGGTGTCGGGCTCGGCGACCGCGTCGAGGTAGGCGGCGAGCACGCCGACCGCGGCGGCCGTCACGAGGAGGGCACCGACCACGGCGCGACCGCCGGGCAGGCCACGCAGCCGGTGGACGCGACGTGCCGGCGACGCGCCGTCGGTCGAGGTCGCGGTCGACGCCATCGTCTGCGAATCGGCCATCCGACGCCCCGTGCTCCTCGCATCCCTCGCCCCGAGGGGCGCTGACGGACGGTCCGCTCCCCCGCCCATGTTGGTCGGATCACCCTAATCCGCGCGCGATGGCGGGGCACCGGGACGTCCACCACCCGCGCCGGCAGTTGCGGCCGACGACCGACATCGTGGACGCCCGCGTCCGCACCAAGTATCGTGGGTCGAGCCCGAAAGGTACGAGATGGCTCGGAACGAGATCACCTGGCTGAGCACCCGTGAGGCGGCTCGCCGGCTCGGGATCACCACCCGCACGCTCTACCGGCTGATCGACGGCGGCCATGTGCCGGCCTACAAGTTCGGGCGCGTCATCCGCCTCCAGGAGACGGAGGTCGACGACTTCATCGACCAGGCCCGCATCAAGCCGGGCGACCTCGAGCACCTCTACACCGACGCGGGCGCAGACGACACTGCGGCCGACGACTGACGGCTCACGCCGAGCCGACCACCTCGAGGACCGCACCGACCGGCAGGTACACCGAGGTGCGGGCGGCGTCGGCGAGGCGCACGGTCACGACGTCCTCGCCGAGGGCGACGATCTCGCCCTGCAACCGCTCGCCGGGCGCGACCACGATGCTGCACGGATCACTGGCCTCCATCCGTCGCTCCAGCGCCTCGAGCAGGGTGGGGCCATCGGTCGCGTCGCGGTCACCGGTGGCCGGGCTCGCGGACCCCGGCTCGGCCCGCACGGAGCACACCGCGTCCAGGGCGATCAGGATGGTCTCGCCGGTCAGGGCGGACAGCTCGAGGTGATCCGCCCCGACACGCGTCAGCCGCCCGCTGTGGCGGCGGCCCGTGGCCGACCCCACGGCCACCTCGGCGCCACGGTCGGCGAGGTCACGCAGCGTGCCCCTCCAGGTCGCGACGTCGCTGGCGCGCTCCCGGCGCCACCGCGCCTCGGCGCGCGCCCGAACGGCGTGGTCATGCGCCGCCGCGTCGGCGAGGTCGAGGAAGGGGTCGTCACGGTCCGGTGGCCCGGCCCCGGTCGGCTCGGTCATCGCGGCCGCTCAGGGACGGGAGGCACCACGAGCTGCTGCCCCGGAAAGATGAGGTCGGCGTTGCCGGGATCGGCCAGGCGCGCCCGGTTGGCCTCGATCAGCTCGCGCCAGTAGCCGACGACCTCACGGTCACTCGGCGGACGCTCCCAGGCCTGCGCGAGCAGGTCCGCGGCGATCCGCCAGAACGACTCGCCCGGCCGGACCTCGTGCCGTACGGATCCCTCGGTGCGGCCGATGTCCTGGTCCGGGACGGGTTCGACGGCGCCTTCGGCATCGTCGACCTCGGCGAGGTCGTCGTCCGTGCGGGGTTCGACGAGCTCGAGCGGCAAGGGGCCCGACGTCTCGCTGGCCAGGGTCACCGCCGGCGGCGGGGACACGTTCGGCCTCGCCGCGGCGACCGCGACCGGGACGGTCAGCAGCCCGGTCACCACGCTCACCCCGACGACCCGGTCGAGCAGCGGCCGCAGGGTCGGAAGGCTGACCGCGTCCAGTGCCCTGACCAGTGCCGCGACCCGGAGCAGCCTCGCCAACAGCCCTGCTGCCGTCACGACCGCGAGGTACCACGCCAGTGCGAGCACGACCAGCCGCCCGACAGCAGCCACGGCCAGGAGCGGATGGCGGTCGCTACCCCAGGTCCGCCACGCGTCGGCGTCGGTCAGCGGCGGCGCGGCCAGCGCCCCGTGACCGAGCCGGTGGAACACCACGAGACCGG
>CAZSQF010000195.1:0-5998 GCA_964608935.1 uncultured Actinomycetota bacterium
GGCGGTGGGAGAGAGCGGGTGAGGGGAATCGAACCCCCGTTCCGAGCTTGGGAAGGCCGTGGGGGCCGTCTCGGGGGTGACGCTGCGTGACGTCGGGTGCCGGGTGAACCCCCTCTGACCTGGGGTTTCGCGCGATCGGGGTCGCGGGCCGTGTCGGTCGGTTTCACCCTGTGCCACGTCGCATGCGCTCAGGATGCGCTCAGGCGGCGGTCTCATCGGGGTCCTCCTCGGCGTCGTCCGCCTCGCGCTCGGTGGGCTCGTCGGGTCTGCGATCGGCGGGCTCCTCGTGGACGTCATCGCGTGCGTCGTCGTCGAAGACGAGGTCGCTGAACCGCTCGGCGGCCTCGGGCTGCATGCCGGGCATGACGTGCGCGTAGCTGTCGAGCGTGAAGGCGACCGAGCTGTGTCCGAGTCTCTCGGAGACCACCTTCGGGTTGACGCCCGCACGGAGGAGGAGCGAGGCATGCGAATGTCTCACGTCGTGGAACCTGACCGCGCGCAGGCCGAGGGAGCGCACGGCCCGGCGGAACGCCAGGGAGACGGCCGGGGGGTTCCACCAGGTCCCCTCGGGGGTCGGGAAGACGAGGTCGTGGTGGTTCCAGTCGGGCCCGGTCGCCTCGGCGATCGCCTCGAGTTCGGCGCGGTGCTCGCGGAGCCGGGCGACGGTCCGGTGGTCGAGGTGGATGGTCCGTCCGGACCGGGTGGACTTCTGCGCGTCGGCGAGCTCGTAGCCGTCCTCCTCGAGGACGACGGTGTTACGGACCAGGACGGTGCCGGCGTCGAGGTCGAGGTTCGGCCAGCGGAGGCCGAGCAGCTCCGAGCGCCGCATCCCGGTGGTGGCGGCGAGCATCCACAGCGCGTGGAGCGGGTGCTCGCGGGTCCCGTCGAGGAACGCGCGCAGCTCGTCGCGGTTCCAGGTGCGCATGCTGCGGCGCCGCGCGGCCTTGACGACCCGCGCCGGAGGCGGGTCGGCGAACTCGGTCGGGTTGCTCTGGAGGACGCCCCAGCGCACGGCGTCGTTGAAGGCCTTGCGCAGGATCGCGTGGATGCGCCGCACCGTCGTCGGCGACAGCCCGCCCCCGCCGTCCACGCGGCCCTCCTTCATCAGGTGCGCGTACAGCCGCGTGAGGTGGCTGGCGTTGACGTCCTGGAGCCGCAGGTCCCCGAGGTGCGGGATGACGTGGTGTCCGAGGTTGCGTCGCCGGTCGTCCCAGGTCTCGTAGCCGACCTGTGGCGGCGCGGTCGCCTCGAGCCACTCGTCGCGGAGGTACTCGGTCACGGTGGTGGGCTTGCTCGGGACGAACGTCCCGGAGTTGAGCGAGGCGACGGTCTCGGCGAGCTGCCGTTCGGCCTCCCGCTTCGTCTCGAAGCCGCCGCGGCGGCGCTCGAGCCGCTGACCGTCGGCGTCCCTGCCAACGTCGACGCGGTAGGACCACGAGATTCCCGCCGACGGACACCGGTCGCATCGGCGTCCCTTGACGGTGCGGCCGCACGTCGTGCACCGCTTGTAGACGCTGCCCTTCACGACGCCTCCTCGCCTCGCGGTCGGGGGTGGAGCTTCGGGGGGAGGGGGAAGGGGAGGCCGTCGAGCTGGTCGTGGGCGGTGATGCGGAGTTCGTCCACGAGGTCGCGGCAGACGCGCAGCGTGTAGGCGGGGTCGTGGTGGCCGAGGCGTCGGGCGACGACGTCGGGTTCGCTGCCGGCGGCGAGCAGGATCGCAGCGTGGAGCCGGCGCAGGTCGCGCAGCGAAGTCCGCGTCAGGCCGGCCTGGCGCACCAGGCGGGCGAAGGCCTTGGTGAAGTTGTCGGGGTCGATCGGCCCGCCGTTGCGCTGGGTAGCGACGAGGCCGCGGTCGACGCGGTCGCGTCGCGCCTCGTGTTCGTCGCGCTGCTCGGCGTGCCAGTGGCGCAGCGTGGAGACGGTCGGGTGGTCGAGGCCGACGGTGCGTGGGGCGTGGGCCGTGGCGGGCCCGACCATGCGGGCGTGACCGTCGACGGTGACGTAGGCGCGTCGCACCGAGAGCCGACCGGCGTCGAGGTCGAGGTCGGCCCAGCACAGACCGAGGAGCTCGCTGCGGCGTAGGCCGGTGGTGGCGGCCAGCCGCCACACGGCCGCGAGTCGGTGGGTGCGGACGTGCTCGAGGAACGCCGTCAGCTGGCGTGGGGTCCACACGGTGACGGCGCGGAACCCGCGCGGTGCGACGTCGTGGTCGTCGAGGTGGGGTCGGCGTCGGGCGGGGTTGGTGTCGAGCAGCGTCCAGGTGGTGGCGTCGGCGAGCGCGCGACGCACGAGGAAGTGCAGGTAGCCGACCGTGCGGGGCGAGAGACCGCCGGTGCCGTCCAGGCGCCCGGTCTCGAGCAGGTGCGGCCACAGGCCGGCGAAGTCGCGGGCGGTGAGCGAGACCAGTCGTCGGTGGCCCAACCGGGGGATGATGTGGCGGTGCAGCTCGGCGTGGTAGGAGTGCCAGGCCGATGGGCGGACCTGCTCGCGTTGGGTGGGCAGCCAGACCTCGTCGAGGAACTCGCCGAGGCTGAGTTCATCGCGCCTGTCAAGTTGCCCGCGGGCCTGGAGGCCGCGGATCACCTCGGCGATCTGTTCGGCGTCGCGCCTGGTGGGCATCCGGCGGCGCGCCACGCGCTCCTCGTGTGCGAGGCGGTCGTCGCCGCGGTCGACCACGAGCATCCAGTACGGCCCACGGGCGCAGCGCGCGCAGCGGGACCCGTCGGCCGGGCCGTCGCAGCGTCGGCAGTACGCGCGCACCTCGATCCTCACCGCAACCCCCGGCTTCGGCGTGTCGAACGATGGTGAACGGCACCGGCCACGACGGGAAGCAGCGATCCGCCCGGGTTGTGGAAAACTCACCTGGTCGCCCGGGCGGGCTCGACGCCGCTCGGTTTCTCGACACCGAGGAGGGCGAGCAGCTTCGCGGTCGGCACCACCAGGCGCCGGCCGAAGCGCAGCACCGGGAGCTCACCGCGCTCGACCGCGCGGTAGGCCGATCGGCGGCTGAGCCCCAGCAGTCGACCGGCGTGCTCGACGCTGATCGTCGGCGGCAGGGAGCCGGGCTCGGTCAGTTCGGCGATCGTCATCGCATACCTCCTCGTCTCGCGACGCCTGCGACTATCCGGACGTCGCGCACAGATCACTCGCAGGTGGGCCAGGCGGTAGCGGTCACGGGCGCTGTGAGTTCATCCAGGCGGTACCCGTGACGCACGAGCCGCGCACAAGACCTGCGCGAACCCGGTCGGAGGCGGCGCCATGCTCACCTGGCGTGCTGATAGAACGCGGAGAGCGAGTTCCCACCCGATCCCGGCGATCGCGCGGACGGTGGGATCCGCTGTGCGCGTCGCGCACATCTGTACCGAAGAGCCGCGCCGGCTTCGGACGTCGGGGAGGCCCGAGGGACGGCTATCGCGTACCGTCTTACCGGCAGGATCCGTCAGCTGGAGGTCCGCGTGTCTCAGATCGACGCCTCGCGTGCCGAGCCGCCTCGGCTCGAGCCTGCCGAGTTCGACCTGGACGAGGGCGAGTCCGTGCGCGTCGATCTCGTTGTCGGCGACGAGCGGTTGCCGCTGGTCGTCGAGATGAAGCCCGGGGGGCAGCTCAGGCTGGGGCTGGTCGATCCGGACCAGGCGTGGTACTGGACCGAGCAGTGGCAGGCCGGTGAGCGTGAAGCCGACGACGACATCGCCGCCGGCCGGCACGAGATCTACGAGGACGCCGACGAGTTCCTCGACAGCTTCGGCACGTAGCTCGATCCGCGGTGCCGACGTTCGCCAAGCTTCGCCGCTTCGTGCGCGACTACGAACATCTCACCCTGGACCAGCAGCGCCGCTTCCGCGACGCCGTCCGTCAGTTCGTCGACGATCTCCGCGAGGGCGGTGGCTTCCACCCACGACTGCGCGTCAAGCGCGTCCAGGGAACCGCGGGTGTGTGGGAGATGACCTGGGCACCCGACGGACGCGCGACCTTCAGCTACGGCGACGAGATCATCGCGGGCGAGCCCCACATCATCTGGCGCCGCGTCGGCACGCACGACATCTTCCGACGTCCGTAACGGCGTTGATCACCGACAGGATCGGCCTTCCAGAAGGCGCGGCCGACAGGTGAAGCAACGCCGGGAACATTGGAGCCAGCGGACGGCCGGTAGCGGCGGAACTCCGCCCGACGGTAAGCACCGCGTGACCGGCCGGTGACGGCACGCTCTGCCACCCGTTGAGATGTGAAGCCACCCATACCGTTCACGTCGCTCCGCTGTGGTAGCCGTGGATATCGCAGGCCCGGTCAAGCGCCCGGGACCATGAGGGGGATACCGACATCCGATATCAGATGGTTCCGTCCAGCTTCGGTGCGAAGGGCCCGATGGCGAACTCACTGTGTGGATTTTGGGGCAGCGGGGGGTTACACCCTTATGAAGCCTCCTTCCTGTGTGTATGCTTTGACGTAGCGGGGGAGGCCCTATGCAGCCACCTTCTTGGGTGGGAGACTCGCTCGAACGGGCCCGTGAGCGGCTGGTCGCGGACGTCGTCTACTACGTTGAGATCGTTGACGGTTCAGCCGTGGTGCGGCTGGTCGCGGGTGACGGATTACGGTTCGGCCTGTACCAGGGACTGCGTTTCCAACACGACGCGACGTACGCGCAGTTGGTTGCGGACAACCGGGCGCTGACGGTCATCGCGGACACGGCCGACGACGACGTCGCCGGATCGGATGTGTCAGGCAGCCGACCGGCTCCCGGGGCGTTCGTGGGGGCGCCGGTACGTCTTGCGACCGGCGACGTGTTCGGGGTGCTGTGCGCTGCGTTCGCCGATGCACGACCGGAGCTGACGCGGCGCGAGGCCGACGTGATGGCGTTCGTCGGGGGCCTCGTCGCGGTTGAGCTCGGCCGGCTACGTGGGATGCGTGAGCTTCGGGAGGAGCTCCGCACCCGGATCCAGGCGACGATCGCCGACGACGCGCTGCGCTCGGTGTACCAGCCGATCGTGGACCTGCGAGGAGGGCGGACCGTCGGCGTGGAGGCTCTCACCCGGTTCGACATCGACCCTCCGCGGTCACCGGCCATGTGGTTCGCCGAGGCCCACCGGGTCGATCTCGGCACGGAGCTCGAGATCGCTGCGATCCGTACAGCCGCCCGCGCGGTGGACGACCTCCCCGACGACGTCTACGTGAGCATCAACGCCTCCCCGTCGACGCTGACCTCGCCCGAGTTCGCCGTCGCGCTCGAAGACCTCGATCCGGCCCGGCTGGTCGTGGAGGTGACCGAGCACGCCGCGGTCAGCAGCTACCAGCAGGTGGTGGAGTCGCTGGCCGACCTGCGTGCCGCCGGCGGCCGGCTCGCGATCGACGACCTCGGGTCGGGCTTCGCCGGTCTCAGCCACCTGACCGGGCTGCGACCCGACATCATCAAGATCGACCGCTCGGTGGTCATCCAAGCGGGAAGCGACGCTGGCCACCACTCCCTGCTCGTCGGCATGGTCGCCTTCGCGGCCGAGGCTGATGCGAGCATCGTCGCCGAGGGCGCCGAGACCCCCGCGCACCTCGACGTCCTCGCCGCGTGCGGCATCCACACGGCGCAGGGCTACGTCTTCGCCCGACCGGGACCCGCCGGCTCGGTCCGCACCACCTACGAACCGAGCACCACCACGGACATGGCCGGGCCCGCCAGCGGCCCGCAGAGCGGGGCGTCGCGGCAGACCGACATGAACGCGTAGTCCCTCCAGGAGGATCCAGATGGCCGTCCCGTCGCACGTGCTGATCGTTGAGGACGACCCCGGCATCGCCGAGATGATCGAGATGATGCTGACCGCTGACGGCTGCACCACCGATACGGTCACCGACGGCAACGCCGCTCTCGACCGACTCACCGGCCCACCACCGGACCTCGTGGTGCTCGACGTGATGCTGCCCCACGCCGACGGACTCAACATCCTGCGCACACTCCGGGCCAACGAGAACTGGACGAAGGTGCCCGTGATCGTCGCCACCGCCCGCGGATCCG
>CAZSQF010000196.1:0-5922 GCA_964608935.1 uncultured Actinomycetota bacterium
AGGGGGTCGGTGACCTGCGCGCGATCCCGTGGGTGTTCGCATGGACCCAGTGCCGCGTGCATCTGCCCGCGTGGTACGGGCTCGGAACGGCGCTGCACACCTGGGCGGGCGGCGACGAGGACCGGTGGCACGAGCTGGCAGAGATCACGGCCACGAGCCCACTCTTGCAGGTCACCTTCGACAACGTCGCCATGGCCCTGGCCAAGGCCGATCTCGCCATCGCACGGGACTACGCCAACCTGGCCCGCGCCGAGATCCGGGACCAGGTGCTCCCCCGTCTGGTCGAGGAGCACGACCGGACCGTGTCGGCCCTGCTGCGGATCCGTGGGCGCGACGACCTCCTGTCCGACGATCCGGACCTGGCGGAGGTGCTGCGCCTGCGCGATCCCTATCTCGATCCCCTCCACGCCGTGCAGGTGGCGCTCCTCGACCGTCTCCGGGACGAGGCCGAGGGCCCGGAGGCCGACACGCTGCGCGAAGCCGTGCTGGTCGCGACCAACGGCATCGCCGCCGGGTTGCGCAACACCGGATGACCCCGACGGGCACGGGGCATGGGACCCGCGCCATCACGGACCTCGTGCCCTGACCGCCCCCGCCGAGCCGTCGTACCGTCACGGCTCGGACAGGAGGCATCCCGTGGCCAGCACCCTGCGCACGTTCCTTCCCGTGGTCGGCGACGAGGCCGCGCTCGCGGCCGCGTTCGAGGGCGACCCCGTCCGCTGGCTGCCTGAGGCACGGCGCGAGGGTCCGGACGCCATCACCCTGACGGTCCGCGCCGGCACGCTGTCGCGGGTCGTCGCCGCGTCCATCGGTCGGCCGTGGCGGGCCGGACGGACCCGCTGGCGCGCCCTGACCTGGGACCCGGTCGTCGTGGAGGGGGAGGCCGTCCCCCTCGAACGGATGCTGCCCTCGCTCGACGGGGAGCTGGGGCTGCACGTCGAGAGCCAGCACCGCGCGACCCTGGTGCTCGACGCGCGCTACCGGCCGCCGGGTGGGATCCTCGGACGTGGGCTGGACGCGGTCGCGCTCGGGCGGGTCGCCACCGCCACCGGCGAGCGGTTCCTGGCGGAGGTGGCGGGGCGACTGTCCGCGGAGGCGTTGCTGTTCGACGCGGGATCAGCGTCCGGGGACCCGCCAGGTCAGGACCGTCCCGCGCCCGTCGGTGCGTGAGGCCACGGTGAACTCGCCGTCGAGGATCTCGGCCCGCTCCTGAAGGTTGCGCAGGCCGAAGCCGGCGACGGCCGCGGACCCGATGCCGACGCCGTCGTCACGCACACACAGCTCAAGGCCGCCCCGGTCGACACCGATCTCGAGCTCGACGTCGTCCGCATCCGCGTGCTTCGCGACGTTGGTCAAGGCCTCCCGCACGACCGGGACCAGGTGCTGGCTGACCTCCGGGGACACCACCGAATCGATGGGTCCGTCGAAGCGGACGCGTGGCGGGCGCGGCAGGATGTCGGCGACCTCGTCGACGACCGCGAGCACGGCCGCGCGCACCCCCCGCTCGGAGGCGTGGCCCGAGTGGAGCGCGAAGATGGTCGAACGGATCTCCTTCACGGTCTGGTCGACCTCGTCGACCGCCCGCCCGATGCGGTCGGCGAGGTCGGGATGCTCCTCCGCGTGCCGAGCCGTGGCCTGGAGCGACAGGCCCGTCGCGAACAGACGCTGGATGACCGTGTCGTGCAGGTCACGACCGATGCGTTCTCGCTCCTCGATCAGCCTCAGCCGGTGCAGCTCGGCCTGTGCGCGTTCGTGCGTGAGCACCAGCGTGACCTGGGTCGCGAAGGCCGTCACCAGCTGCTGGTCACGCTCCCCGAAGGGGCGTCCTCGCACGAGGCCGAGCGCCGCCACCAGCTCCTGCCCCTGCCGCAACGGCACCCACAGGACGTGACGGCCCGGGAACAGCGGCCCGTCGTCGACGTGGCACAGCTCCCCCTGCGTGAGGGTGGCCCAGACCGGCACGTCGGTCCCGGGACGGAAGCCGGGCGGCAACTCGTCCGTCGTGCTGGCCAGCGTCCACAGCCCGCCCTCGTGCGCAGCCACGATGCAGCCGGCGTCGGCCTCGCCCAGGTGAGCGCCCAGCGCCGCCACCCGCTGGCGCACGTCGGCGAGGGGCGCTCCCTCCATCACCATCGCCGCGACCTCGAGGACCGCGTCGCGCCATCGCTCGCGCCGTTGCAGGTCCTCGTAGAGCCGGGCGTTCTCGATCGCTGCGCCCGCGACGGCCGCCAGGCCGACGACGAGCTCCTCGTCCTCCGGCGTGAAGTGGCCGCCACCCTCCTTCTCGGTGAGGTAGAGGTTGCCGAAGGCCTGGTTGCGGACCCGGACGGGAGCGCCGAGGAACGACCGCATCGCAGGATGGTGGTCGGGAAAGCCGTAGGACGACGGGTGCTGAGACAGGTCGTCGAGCCGCAAGGGCTCGGGCTCGTCGATCAGGAGTCCGAGGATGCCCCGCCCCTCGGGCAGTGGACCGATCGCAGCGGCCGTGTCGTCATCGATCCCATGGTGGACGAACGCCGACAGACCCCCGTCGTCACCGATGACGCCGAGCGCTCCGTACCGCGCACCCACGAGCAAGCACGCGGATTCGACGACGCGGCGCAGCACCGCTTCGAGCTCGAGGTCGCCGGCCACGGTGACGACGGCGTCGAGGAGTCGGGTCAGGCGAGCATCGAGCGCCAAATGTCCCTCTGTCGCGCCGGCCGGCGGCCGAGAGTCTAGCCTGTGCGGGCATCCACCCTCGGAGGAGTCCGTGACCATCCGCGTCTTCCTCGTCGACGACCACGAGGTCGTCCGGCGCGGTCTGAAGGACCTTCTCGACGTCGAGGAGGACATCGACGTCGTGGGGGAGGCCGCCACGGCGGGGATGGCCCTCGCCGGCATCGCCAAGGCATCGCCGGACGTCGCCGTGCTCGACGTCCGGCTCCCGGACGGCAACGGCGTCGAGGTGTGCCGGGAGGTGCGAGCCCGGGATCCCCAGATCGCCTGCCTGATGCTGACCTCGTTCGGAGACGACGAGGCCCTGTTCGACGCCATCATGGCCGGCGCCGCCGGGTACCTGCTCAAGGACGTGAAGGGGGCCGACTTCGTCGATGCGGTGCGCCGGGTCGCCGACGGTGCCTCTCTGCTCGATCCGTCGGTCACCGGCAAGGTGCTCGAGCGCCTGCGCAGAGGCGACGAGGAGGACCCGCGGCTGAAGGCCCTGTCCGATCAAGAGCGCAAGATCCTGGCACTGATCGCCGAGGGGCTGACCAATCGCCAGATCGCCGAGCGCATGCACCTGGCCGAGAAGACGGTCAAGAACTACGTGTCGAACATGCTGTCCAAGCTCGGGATGCAACGCCGTACCGAGGCCGCGGTGTTCTACACGCAGGTCGAGCAGGGCGAGCCGGGCCAGCACTGACGGGGCGCGTGCCTGGGGCCCTGGGGCGACCTTCAGTCCCTCCGAAAGGGGTCGTCCTGCCCTGCCGGTCGGCGGGCGGAGCCTCGACCCTGTGGCAGAGCCCCGCGCGAGGAATCGTTCGCGCGGTCGAGGCGAGAGGAGCCACCGCCATGACCGGAGCCACGGACCGTCACGGACTCGAGGTCCTGCCCCTCGCGCAGTGCCTGTCGCTGCTGCGCAGCCGCCCGCTCGGGCGCCTCGCCTACGTGGATGCCGGCCAACCCAGCATCGTGCCGGTCAACCACATCGTCGACGGGTCTGCGATCGTGCTGCGCAGCCTCGCCGGGAACAAGCTCGACGCCGCCGTCCTGAACCAGCCCGTCGCCTTCCAGCTCGACGACCACGATCCGGCACGGGGCACGGGCTGGAGCGTCCTGGTCCGCGGAATCGCGCGGCTGGTGGACGACACCACCGACGTGTCGCGCTACGCGGCCGAGCTCGACAGCTGGGCGGTGGCCGACCCGGACGTGGCGACCTGGATCCGGATCGATTCCGACGAGATCACGGGGCGTCGGCTTCGTCGCGACAGCTGACGGGGCGCCTGCTCGCCGTTGCGCACTGCTCGCCCGAGGGCTGACCGGCCCGGTCCCCCCGGGACCACCGTCCCTGGGATCCGGGCCGGCCCGCCCTGTCGCCGGCTCTGCGTCCTCACCACGCTCCCTCCTGAGCGACGGCCATCCGATCGGGGCCGTCGAGACGACGTCCAGGAGGGACCAGCGTGACCGAGGAACGAACGATGAGCACCATCGCCACCTCCGTGATGGCCGCAGTGGCACTCGTGCTCGCCGGCGGCGCACTCATCACCGCAGCGAGTGCGAGCGGCAGCACGGCGGCGCCGGCATCGGGCAGCGATGCACTGGCGGACGCCGACGCGCCGACGACCGTGAACGTCGAGCTGAGCGAGTTCGCCATCTCTCCGGGTCGGATCGAGATCGCCGAGGGCGGCACGCTCCGCGTCACCAACCGGGGGGCCGCGGAGCACGACCTCGAGATCGTCGAGGCGGGCCTGGCCACCCCGATGCTGGGTGCCGGCGAGAGCGCCGAGCTCGCACTCGCAGACCTCGCCCCGGGGTCCTACACCCTGCATTGCACCGTATCCGGGCACGACTCGGCCGGCATGGTCGGCGAGCTCGTGGTGGTGGGGTCGGACGGCGCTGCCCCGGCGTCGGGAGCCGATCATGCCGGGCACGGCGCCGCCGACATGGACTGGGCTGCACTGGACCAGGCCATGCACGACACGATCCTCGAGTTCCCGGCCGAGACCGAGGGCGCCGGCAATCAGCTCCTCGTGCCGGAGGAGATCCTCGACGACGGCACCAAGGTGTTCCGGCTGGTCGCCGAGATCATCGACTGGGAGGTCGCGCCCGGCCAGATCGTCGAGGGCTGGGCCTACAACGGTCAGATCCCCGGCCCGATGATCAAGGTCGATCTCGGTGACCGGGTGCAGGTCCACGTCGAGAACCATCTGCCGATGGGCACCGACGTGCACTGGCACGGCGTCCGGGTCCCCAACGACCAGGACGGTGTGGCCCCGCTGACCCAACCGCTGATCGAGCCCGGTGACACCTTCACCTACGAGTTCACCGCCCACGAACCGTCGATCGGGATGTACCACCCGCACCATCACGGCCAGATGAAGCTGCCCAACGGCATGTTCGGCGTGTTCATCATCGGCGACGTGGGCCAGGACATCCCGTTCCCGTCGGGCACCGTCGGCGGCAAGCCGGTTCCCGAGGACCTCGACATCGTGGCCGAGATCCCGATGGTGCTCAACGACGCCGGGTCGATCGGGCTGTCCATCAACGGCAAGTCGTTCCCCGCCACCGAACCCATCGTCGTCGGTGAGGGCGACTGGTTCGTCGTCCACTACTACAACGAGGGCCTCCAGATCCATCCGATGCACCTGCACCAGATGCCGCAGCTGGTCTTCGCCAAGGACGGCTTCCCGCTGGACGCACCGCAGTGGGAGGACACGGTCAACGTCGCCCCCGGTGAGCGCTACAGCGTTCTGATCCAGGCAACCGATCCCGGGGTGTGGGCGTTCCACTGCCACATCCTGACCCATGCGGAACGGCACGAGGGCATGTTCGGCATGGTCACGGCCCTGATCGTCGAGTAGCTCGGGACCCGGTGGAGCGCAGCAGCGCGAGCAGGGTGCTGCCGTCGGCATCGGTCAAGCCGACCCGGACGCCCGCGTCCGGGTAGGTGAGCCCACCGGGACCCCGGACGATCCGGCTCACGCCGCTGCGCCGGCGCTGCCATACTCGTCCAACCCACCGGGACGACCGACGACTGACCGGCTGCTCCAGTACCGGCGCATGCCCGCAGCGAGGAGGAGTGAAGGCCATGAACACGACCACGATCGACGAGGCCCGAGTGGAGGCGTTCGCCCGGCGCCTCTTCGGCGCCTACGTCGAGGGGATGCTGGTGTTGATGGTCGATGTCGCCAACCGCACCGGCCTCCTGGAGGCGATGGCGGC
>CAZSQF010000197.1:0-5879 GCA_964608935.1 uncultured Actinomycetota bacterium
TTCGTGGCCGAGGGGATCGTGGTCCACAACTGCGCGCCGCCGTTCCGCCAGGCCGAGTTCGACATCCTCTACGGCGAGGGGATCTCCAAGGAAGGGGCCCTCATCGACGTCGGCGTCGAGGAGGGCATCATCCGCAAGGCCGGTGCCTGGTACACCTACGACGGAGAGCAGCTCGGTCAGGGCAAGGAGAACTCACGCCAGTTCCTCAAGGAACACGCCGACGTCGCGCTCGAGATCGAGAAGAAGGTCAAGGAGAAGCTCGGTGTCGATCCGTTGGCGGCCGAGGACGGCGCGGACGGCCCGGACGTCGAGGTGGACCTGACCGAGACCGACGCCACGGCCGACAAGGACTGACCGGTGGGCGACCCCGACCGCCCCGACACCGCGCCGTTCAAGGACGCCGAGGCGTGGCTCGCCGAGCGGAGTGTGCCCCGCGACCCGATCCGGGTCACCGACGCGCCGGCCATCTCCGCCCGCGAGGCGACCGACCTCGCCGGACAGGCGGCGCGCGACGCCGACCAGCGCGCCGCCGACGAGGCAGCGCACCCCGACCCGGGCCAGCGGCGTCTCGAGGACGACGTCGCCGAGGCGGTCGCCTTCGTCCGTCGCTCGACCTCGGCCGCCCCCCAGGCCGAGGCACGCGTCCGGGGCAAGCTCAGCGATCGCGGCTGGCCGCGGGCGGTCATCGACCAGGCGCTCGAGCGGGCCCGTGCCGAACGGCTCATCGACGACCCCGCCATGGCGAGGGCGCTGGTCGACGAGCGCCGTCGGAAGGGGCAAGCGCCCTCGCGCATCCGCCGCGACCTGCGGGCACGGGGGTTCGACGATGCCACGCTGGACCCCCTGCTCGCCGGCGCCGAGGCCGAGGATCCCGCGGCGGCCGCGTTCGCGGTGGCCACCGACAAGGCGCAGCGCCTCACCGGCCTTGACACCGACACGGCGTTCCGCCGCGTCGCCGCACACGTCGCTCGGCGTGGCTACCCCGACGGTCTCGCGCGCAAGGTCGCGCGCGACGCCGTGTTCGCCACCCGTGACGCGGAACGCAGCGCCGGGCACTGACGCGCCCCGGCGACTGCCCCGTCAGGTGGTGTCGGCTAGCCTTGGGGGCGGACCGGGACCGAGCACGAGGCAGGGGACGGTGGACCTCCTTCAGGCCTGGATGATCGTCGGCGTGCCGACCCTGGCCGTCGCCTTCGGCCTGTTCGCCGGTCGGTCCAAGCTCCGCGCCACCGTCGGGTACCTGCTGCTGCTCGCGCTCGTGGTCCTGTTCGTCACCATCCCCGGCGGCGGGATGTCAGCGGCCGCCATCGGGCTGCTCCTCGTCTTCCTGGTCGCCACCGGCCGTGGCACCGACACCGACACCGAGTTCCAGGAGCACCACGAGAACCGCAAGCGGTTCACCACCACCGCCGGCCACCAGGGCAGCTAGGCCCCGCCGGCCCGGCCGCACGGCCGAGCCAGCCGGCGTCGACACGCACCACCCACCGACAAGGACGAGCCCGACCCGTGCCTCGCACCTACGCCATCCGCACCTTCGGGTGCCAGATGAACGAGCACGACTCCGGCCGCGCCGCCGGGCTGCTCGAGACGCTCGGGTATCGGCGGGCACCCGATGCCGCTGAGGCCGATCTCGTGCTGCTCAACACGTGCGCCGTGCGCGAGAACGCGGACAACAAGCTCTACGGCACGCTCGGTCACCTGAAGTCCCTCAAGGACGCACGCCGGCGCGACGGCCACGACCTCACCATCGTGGTCGGCGGCTGCCTGGCCCAGAAGGACGGTGGCACCGTTGCCGACAAGGCGCCCTGGGTCGACGTGGTCTACGGCACCCACAACCTGCCCGACCTGCCACGGCTGCTGGCCCAGGCCGACTCGGCCGCGCTGCCGGTGGTCGAGCTCGTCGAACAGCTCGAGACCTTCCCGTCCGCGCTGCCGGCCCGACGGGAGGTGCGCCACCACGCGTGGGTGTCGATCTCGGTCGGTTGCAACAACTCCTGCACGTTTTGCATCGTGCCGTCCCTGCGCGGGCCCGAGAGGTCGCGGCGCATCGGCGAGATCATCGACGAGGTCGCACACCTCGTCGCCGACGACGTCGTCGAGGTCACCCTGCTCGGCCAGAACGTCAACTCCTACGGGCGTGACCTGGCCGGTGCGAGCCAGTTCGCGGATCTGCTGCGTGAGCTCGGCACGATCGACGGGCTCGAGCGGGTGCGGTTCACCTCGCCCCACCCTCGCGACTTCAGCGAGGAGGTGCTGCACTCCATGGCGGAGACGCCGAACGTGTGCCCGCACCTGCACCTTCCGCTCCAGTCCGGCTCGGACCGGGTGCTGCGGCGCATGCGCCGCTCATACCGGTCGCGCCGCTACCTCGCCCTCGTCGAACGGACCCGCGAGCTGCTGCCCGATGCGGCCCTGACGACCGACCTCATCGTCGGCTTCCCCGGCGAGACCGACGACGACTTCGAGGACACGCTGCGCGTGGTCGGGGAGGTCGGCTTCGACCAGGCCTTCACGTTCCAGTTCTCACCCCGGCCCGGGACGCCTGCGGCCGAGATGACCGACGAGTCCGTGCCCGCCGAGGTGGTGCGGGAGCGCTACCACCGTCTCGAGCAGCTGGTCCGGGGCCAGTCGCGTGCGGCGCACCAACGGCTGGTCGGTCGTGAGCACGAGCTCCTCGTCGACTCGCCCTCCAAGACCGACGCGTCACGCTGGTCGGGACGCACGCCGGGCAACCACCTCGTCCATTTCCCGGCGCCCCCGTTCGACGTCGGTGTCGAGCCGGCGTTCGCGCCCGGAGACCTGGTCACCGTCCCGGTGGTCGAGGCGCAGACGAACTACGTGCTTGCCGGTCCGGCGACGGCCGTGCGGCGTACCGCCGCGGGCCGGGCGACCGCCGTGAGGCTGGCCCGAGAGGGCCGCTGGACACTGCCCGACGACGCGCCGCCCACCCCCAGCAGCACGACCCGCCGGCTCCCCTTGGTGGTGTCGGGCACGTGACGGTCGCGGCCGTCGCCGCGGTCCCGGCCTCCCCTCTGCTGCTGCCGAGCGCATCGCCCGCGCAACCGCCTGAGGTCGCACCGGGTATCGCCGCCCTGCGCGACGCCCGCGACGACGCGCTTCGCTCGCTGCCGGCGGTCGACACGGTGATCCTGGTCGCCGGTGGCGCCGAGGCGCTGCTCCACGATGCATCGGTGGCGACGCTGGCCTCCTACGGCCTGACGGGTGTGGAGGCGGACCTCGACGTCGACCCCGAGCTGCTCGGGGCGGTCGCCGCGCGGGGCCAGGCGCCGCGCCTGCGGTCCGACCGGCTCGACGGCGACCTGGCGGTGCTGGCGCTCCAGGTGGCCGCGGCACGGCCGGAGCTGGCGGTGCTGCCCGCGACCGTCCCGGTGACGGCGGATGCCGACAGCCTGGGCGCGGTGGCGACGGGGCTGGCCCGGGCGGCGGCCGACCTCGACCGGCGCGTCGCTGTCCTCGGCGCGGCCGACCTGTCCGCGACGCGCGACCGCACCAGCCCCGGCTACCTCGTTCACGGCGCGATCGACTGGGACACGGCGGCCGCCGCGGCGGTGCGCGACACCGATCTGGACGCCCTGGCGGCGCTGGGTCCGGACGAGGCACGACGGGTGCAGGCACGGGGGTGGGCCCCGCTGGTCGTGCTCCTGCACGTCGCGCGGACCGAGGGCCTGGACCTCACCCACGTCACCGAGCTGGCCCCGCGCGGCGTCGGCCAGCTCGTCGCCTGGTGACGTGACCGTGCTGGCGATCGTCGGCCCCACGGCGTCGGGCAAGTCGTCGCTGGCCCTCGAGGTCGCGCGCCGATGCAACCGTGCGGGTCGGACGACCGAGCTGGTCGCCGTCGACGCCTTCACCGCCTACCGGCGCATGGACGTCGGGACGGCCAAGCCCACCGTCGGGGAGCGGGCCGAGGTGGCCCACCACCTGCTCGATGTGCGCGAGCCGTGGGAGGAGCTGTCCGTGGCCGAGTTCCAGCGGCTGGCTCGGGTCGCCATCGACGACATCCATGATCGGGGGGCGACGCCGCTGCTCGTGGGCGGATCGGGCCTCTACTTCCGAGCCGTCGTGGACGACCTCACCTTCCCGCCCACCGACCCCGATGTGCGTGCCCGCATCCACAACCAGTGGTCGCACGACCCACCGGCCGCCCACGCCCACCTCGCGTCGATCGATCCGGACGCCGCGGCCAGCATGGAGCCCGGCAATCTCCGGCGCAGCGTCCGTGCGCTCGAGGTGATCGAGCTGACCGGCCAACGCTTCTCCGCCTACGACGACGCCTGGGACCGCTACGAGAGCGTCTACCCCGACCTCGAGGTCGCCTACCTCGAACCGCCGGCGGACGAGCTGAAGGCCGCCATCCGCGCTCGGGCCGACCGGATGGTCGCCGCCGGGCTGCTCGACGAGGCGGCGGCCCTGCGCCGGCTCGGGCGGCCGCTGTCGACCACCGCCGCGCAGGCGATCGGCTACGCCGAGGCCTTCGCGGTCCTCGACGGCACGCTCGTCGAGGCGGCGCTCGCCGAGACCATCGCGGCCCGGACCTGGAGGTTCGCCAAGCGCCAGCGGTCGTGGTTTCGATCGGACCCGCGCTGCGCGCCGGCGGATCCCGACGATGTGCTCGCCCGCTGGGCCTGAGCGGGTTCCGCCGGCGCGTGGCGTCCACTCGACGGTGCCACGTAGCCTGCCGGTCACGCCACGAGACAGGATGATGATGCAACGGCGCGGGTGCCATCGGGGGCACGGGGGTCGGCTCGTTGCAGGTCGACCGTGAGCAAGCTCGGCCGCTGGGGCGGCCTGATCATCGCGCTCGCGCTGAGCCTGTCCGCCGGGATCGTCGGCGCTCTCGCCCAGGGCCCGGCCGCCGAGGTCAGCTCCCGCTACCTCGCGTTCGCCCTGCCAGCCTGGGCGCCACCCGCTGGCGCGTTCGGCCTGGTCTGGCCAGTGCTGTACGTGCTCATCGGGGTCGCCGGCTGGCGCGTCTGGCGTGCTGCCGGCGGCGTCGGTCCCGCTGCGGGTTCGCTCGCGCTCTGGCTCACCCAGCTCGCGGTCAATGCGGCCTGGCCCGCGGTGTTCTTCGGGCTTGACCAGCTCGGATGGGCGATCGTCGTGATCGTTGCCCTCGATGTGCTGGTGGTCGCCACAATCGTCGCGTTCCGGCGTCACGACGGCCCTGCCGCCTGGTTGCTGGTCCCCTACCTGATCTGGATCCTGTACGCCACCGCGCTCAACGCCGCCGTCTGGTGGCTCAACTAAGTTCCTCGATTCAGGTGAGGATCCCGGGCTGCCGGCCGGACAGGATCGTCGGCTTGCTCGGGAGCTCGACGAAGGCCGTTCGTCCTCTCACCGGGCCCCACTCCACCGATGAAGCCTTCGAACCCTGAGGCCGCTACGGGGCGACGCCCCTTTCCGGCTCCGGCCCACAACCCCACCAGCACGACATCGAAAGTGTTCGTCCGACAGTGTGCGCCCGGCAGTGTAGGAGCCCGGCAGGAGTCGAACCTGCGGCCTGAGGATTGGAAGTTCGTCTAAACGGCTCTAGCTGGGCGAATCCTGGCGAATCTGGTCGGTCGTGTCCCCGGTGGTCACGACTTGTCACGATTGGCCACGGGGTCCGCGGAGGTCGCTCAGACCCCTGCGCACCCGCACTCATCGAGAACGGCCGGACTACCACTGCCGGGTATGGGAACCCTCCGGACACCTACCAGCGGGGATGCCCACACCTTCGTGCGCCGTCGATACTCCCGCGAGTCAGCGGTCCCCGCGCCGGGTGTAGCTTCCCACTTCGGGACCGACGTAGAGCTGGCGGGGGCGCACGATGGCTTGCTCGTCGTCGAGCAGGTTCTCCTGCCAGTGCGCGAGCCAGC
>CAZSQF010000198.1:0-5876 GCA_964608935.1 uncultured Actinomycetota bacterium
CGAGGCGGGCGCACTCGGCCAGACTATGCGATCCCTCCAGATGCCCGGTCCGGGCAGGCGCGCAGGGTACGGCGCCGGCCACGAGCCGGGCAACCGGACACGCGCCCTTACCGCCGGGACGCGAAGAAGTCCCGCAGCAGCTGGGCACAGCGTGCTTCCTGCACACCCCGGACGACCTCGACCTGATGGTTCAAGCGCGGGTCGCGCGGGACGTCGTAGAGCGCCCCGACCGCCCCGGCCTTCGGATCGTCGGCGCCGAGGACGAGCCGGTCGAGCCGCGCCAGGACCACCGCGCCGGCGCACATCGTGCACGGCTCGAGCGTGACGTAGAGGGTGCAGCCGTTCAGGCGCCACCGGCCCACAGCACCCGCTGCGGCCCGTAGGGCCAGGATCTCGGCGTGCGCCGTCGGATCGGTGTCCACCTCGCGCCGGTTGTGGGCCTGGGCGACCAGGACACCGTCGCGGACGACCACGGCGCCGATCGGCACGTCGTCGTGCGCCGCCGCCGCGGCGGCCTCGGTGATGGCCAGCGCCATCCAGTCGTCGTCCACACCGGCGCAGGCTAACGGGCGCCGGGCGACCGGGACGATGCGGTTCTGGCGCCCCGCTGGCACAGGTATACCCCCCTCCCCTACACTGTGCCGCAACGGACCAGGAGGACCCCGTGCACGGCTACGCCGCTCGACGCGACGAGCTCCAGGCACGGCTGCGCCGGATCGAGGGTCAGGTGCGCGGCCTGCAGCGGATGGTCAGCGAGGACCGCTACTGCATCGACGTGCTGACCCAGATCTCGTCGGCCACCCGCGCACTGCAAGGGGTCGCGGTGACCATGCTCGACGACCACGTGCGGCATTGCGTGCGCGATGCCATCGAGGACGGCCCGGATGCGGCCGACGCCAAGGTCGACGAGGCGCTCGACGTCATCTCCCGCCTGATCAAGAGCTGACCGCACCGACAGCCACGAGGAGCTGCCCGTGTCCACCACCCGCACCTACGACGTGCCCGACGTCTCCTGCGGCCACTGCAAGACGGCCATCGAGGGCGAGGTCAGCCGCGTCGAGGGCGTCGACACCGTCCACGTCGACATCGACCGGCGGTCGGTGTCCGTCGACGGCTCGGCCGACGACAGCGCGATCGTCGCCGCCATCGCGGAGGCCGGCTACGAGGTCGCAGGCACGGCGTGACCGGGGCGTCGATCGACCCGGCCACCGCGCTCGAGGTCCTCGAACAGCTCGACACGCAGCTCGGCGCCATCGACGGCGACGCCCGTGCCGTGGTCGCCCTGCGCGTCGCCGAGGTCGGCACGGTCGCGCTCACCGACGTCACCCTCCGGGACAACGGCGTGCTGGTCCCCCCGGACGACGCCGCCGGACTGGTCGTGGTGACCGGCGAGGACGTCGCGGCCGGCGACGAGGTGGTCACGATCCGGCAACTGGTGTGCGTCCTGCCCGACGGGCACGAGGTCGGCCTGTACCGCGCCGGCGCCGAGGGAGCGGCCCGGACCTGGCGCACCGACGCCGACGCCGATGACGAGGCGGCGGCCCTGCGCCCGCGCGATCTGGCGTCCAACACGGCCCGGCGCGCCTTCGGTCTGCCGTCGCTGGTGCAGGTCCCCCCGATCGCGGACCTACTGGCGCGCGCATGGCTGCTGACCGTGGCGGGTGAGGCGATCGAGCGCTTCGACGCCGCCGAAGGCACCCACGAGGTCTCGGTCGACGAGCTCCTCGAGGTCGCCGCCGAGCCGGCGCTCGCCCGGCTCGGACACGGCGAGCCGACCTGGACCGATGTCCACCGGGCCGCCGTCGACGGCACGCTCGAGCTCGGGCCGTTCACGGTCGATCCCGATCATGCGACCTGGCTCGACCCGGACGGCCTCGCGCAGGTGCTCGACCGGACCGTGCCTCCGACCGAGGAGCTGCTCGGATCGCTCGAGGTCATGGGCGACGACCGGCTGCTCGCGTGGGTGATCGACTGGCTTACCGCCCGTGGCTGGTACCGCCCCAGCTGACCGTGCCGTCGCGTTGCCCGCGCGTGCGCATGCCGGGACCGGCGTTGCCCCGTGCGCATGGCAGGCCCCGCACTGCAATGCCGGGCGTCGTGATCCCGTCCTTGTCGGCGGGTCCCACCACCGGGACCCCGAAGGAGGGACAACGATGAGCACGCTGACAGTGAAGAACGGCATCGACGTCGACCAGCTGCTGACCACGATCGACGCGGTGAAGAACGACCCGACCGTGGGCAGCTTCACGTTCCACGCGTCGAGCCACTGGGAGGAGGGAACCCGCAACCAGGGCCGGATCGGCCGGTTCAAGCACGCCGGCGCCGAGGACGAGTCGCGTGACGCGCCGTTCGAGCTGCGGGGCGACGAGCCGCCTGTGCTCCTGGGCGAGAACGCCGGCCCGAACGCGGTCGAGCTCCTGCTCCAGGCGCTCGGGTTCTGCTACGCGGTCGGGTTCGTGGCCAATGCCGCGGCCCGCGGCATCGAGATCGACTCGATGGAGTACGAGGTGGAAGGCGACCTCGACGTGCGGTCGTTCCTGGGGCTCGACGGGCCACGGGCCGGGTTCACCCAGGTCCGGGCCACGGGCCGCGTCTCCAGCCCCAACGCGACCGAGGAGCAGCTCCAGGAGCTGTGCCAGTACGTCCAGGACACCTCGCCGGTCCGCGACAGCCTCGCCAACCCGGTCGAGGTGCGGACGACGTTCGAGGTCGCCCAGGCCTGAACGCCGCCCTGGGGCCATGAGCTGGGGGCGCGGGCGGGATCGCGCCGCGCTCCCCAGCTCGGCTGCGGGCGATCCGGACGGGGGTGCGGTCAGCACCTAGCCTGCGAGGCCATGGCCGCCACCACCGCGCACACCTTCCCGGGCCCCGACGAGCTCGGGCGTAGCGTGGTCGTCGGCGCCGGTGCACCGGCCCCCCGCGGCTTCGGGGGCGCCCCGCGGCTGCGCCTCGACGACGAGGTCGCCGCGCATCCGAGCCACGCGGCGGTCTGGCTCCACCACCGGTGGCTGCGCCGGGAGCGGGTCATCATCGAGCTCGCCACCGACGCCGCGGCGATCCGCGAGCCCGAGGTCGAGACGCGCCGGCCCTACACGGTGGGAGCCGACCACACCTTCCACCGTGATCGGCTCCAGTTCCTGGTGTGGGCCAACACCTACGACCTGCGCGGCGCCGACCCGGTGTGGTGGCACGGCGTCCTCGCCGAGCGGCGAGCCGGCGTCGACCGCTCCGAGCACGCCGACGTGGTGCTCCCCGACGGGCGTCCGGCGTGGGTCGACGGGGGCCCGCGCGGGCCGTTGACCGACCCCGTGCCCGAGCCACTGGTGCACCGCGAGTCAGTCGGGCTCGGCCGCACCACCGTGCTGGGCGATGCGCTGCCCGACGAGCCCCTGGCGTCCGACCAGCTCGCGGCGGTGACCCACGGCGCCGGGCCGGCCCGCGTCGTCGCACCGGCCGGATCGGGCAAGACGCGCGTGCTGACCGCCCGGCTGCGCCACCTCCTGCGCGATCGCCACGTCGAACCCGAGCTCGTCACCGCGGTGGCGTACAACACCCGGGCCGCCGCCGAGATGCGCGAGCGCACGGCCGACCTCGGGGCGTCGATCCGCACCCTGCACTCGCTGGCGCTGTGGATCTGCAACCTCGACGAGCGGCGCGAGGTGATCCAGGAGCGGGACCAGCGGAGCGTGCTCGACCGGCTCGTCCGCACGGCCCGTGTGCCCAACCAGGACCCGTTCCAGCCCTACCTCGAGGCGCTCGCCGAGGTCCGGCTCGCGCTGCGCGACCCGGAGGAGGTCGAGCTGGTGCGGGGCGACGTCGACGGCTTCGCGGACGTGTTCCACCAGTACCGGGAGGAGCTGGCACGGCGGCGGGTGCTCGACTTCGACGAGCAGATCTACCGCGCGCTCGAGCTGTTGTTGACCCGCCCGGACCTGCGCCGGCGAGTCCAGCGCGTCGGCACCCACCTGCTGGTCGACGAGTTCCAGGACCTCACGCCGGCGTTCCTGCTGCTCGTGCGGCTCGTGGCCGGGCCGTCGCTGCAGGTCTTCGCCGTCGGCGACGACGACCAGACGATCTACAGCTACGCGGGGGCGACCCCCGACTACCTCGTCGGCTTCGACCGCTGGTTCCCGGGCGCGGCGCATCATGCCCTCGAGGTCAACTACCGCTGCCCGGCGCCCGTCGTCGACGCGGCGGTGACCCTGTTGTCCCACAACCGTGTCCGCGTGGTGAAGACGATCCGCGCCGCGACACCGCTCGGCCGCGCGTCGTGACCCCCGACGCGGTGAGCGACGACCCGCTGGCGGTGCACCGGGTCGGGATCGACGCCACGGCGGAGCGGGCCGTCTCGCTCATCCGGGACCGGCTCGACGCCGGCGCCGCGACCGAGGAGGTCGCCGTGCTCGCGCGCGTCAACAGCGCGCTGCTACCGGTGCAGGTCGCGCTGAGCGAGGCCGGCATCCCCCACACCGCCCCGCTGGACGCGTCGGTCCTCGGCCGGACCGGGGTCCGCACGGCGCTGGCCTACCTCCGGCTCGGCCTCGAGCCCGACAGCGTCCAGCGCGACGACGTCCTGGACACGCTCAACCGGCCGACGCGCAAGGTCAAGTCGGCGGTCGCGCCACTGCTGCGCCGCTCGACGCAGTGGTCCCTGGGCCAGCTCGAGCAGCTCGCCGACGGGCTCGACGGGGTCCACCGCGACCGCTTCACCGGCTACCTCGGCGACCTGTACCACCTCGCCGCAGCCATCGACGACGGCGCCGACACCGCCGAGTGCCTGGCGATCGTCCGCGACCGCATCGGGCTCGGCGAGGCGATGGACGCGCTCGATGCCTCGCGGACCCGACCCGAGGGATCGAGCCACAGCGACGACCTCGATGCCCTGTCGCAGCTGGCGGGCCTGCACCCCGACCCGGCGACGTTCCGCACCTGGCTCACCGACCGGCTGCGGGTGCCGGGTGATCCGCGCGGCGTCACGCTGTCCACGGTCCACCGCGTCAAGGGCATGGAATGGGACCGGGTCGTGGTGTTCGCGGTGAACGCCGGGCTGTTCCCCCACCGTCTCGCCGAGGACGTCGAGGAGGAACGCCGCGTGTTCCATGTCGCGCTCACGCGCTGCCGGTACAGCGTCGACGTCGTCGCGGCGCGTGAGCGACCCTCACCGTTCCTGGCCGAGCTGACCCGACCGAGCCAGCGTCCGGCGCGGGCAGGCCAGGCCGCGCGGGTGGTGCCCGACCGGGTCGAGCCGACCCGCCGCGCGGATGGCCGGGTCGTCGCCGAGCCCGGGCTCGAGGTGACCCTCGTCGGTGGCTTCGTCGGACGTGTCGTGGAGGTCGACCGCGGCGCGGCCACCGTGGTCGTGCCCGACTGTGACGGCCCACCGCTGGAGATGATCGTGCCGCTCGGCGAGCCGGTGGTCGTCGACGGCGAGCCCACCCCGCTCACCGCCGCGCCGCGCACCACCGCGCCGGGACGCCTGATCGATCCCGGCGCCGAGCCCGCCGTCGACGACACGCTGTTCGAGGCGTTGCGGGCCTGGCGGGCGCGGATCGCGGCGGACGCGGGCATGCCGGCCTACCTCGTGTTCCACGACCGCCACCTCCAGGTGATCGCCGGCCGTAAGCCGCGCTCGGTCCGCGAGCTCGCGGCCTGCCCCGGCGTCGGCCCGGCCAAGCTCGAGCGCTACGCCGACGACGTCCTCGACCTCGTGGACCAACACGCCTGACGCGGCGCGCCCCCACCCCGAGAGCGGGTAGCCCCCGTCCGGAATCCCGGATCGGAGGCACCCACTCACCCGGCGACCTCGAGAGCGGCCAGCGCGGGTCCGGTAGATCGGACCAGCGCTACCCGCTTGACGGAGGGAGGAGGGCGGCGCG
>CAZSQF010000199.1:0-5845 GCA_964608935.1 uncultured Actinomycetota bacterium
GACACCGTCATCTACCCCCACCACGGCGCAGCGGTCATCGAACGCAAGGAAGAACGAGAGCTCAAGGGCGAGGCACGCGAATATCTCGTGCTGCGCCTGACCTACGGTGACCTCACGCTGATGGTGCCGGCCGACTCCTGCGAGGAGGTGGGCATCCGCAACGTGGTGTCCAAGAAGGAGGTCGAGCAGGTCCTCGACGTCCTTCGCGAGCCCGAGGGCAAGGCGGCGGGCAACTGGTCGCGCCGGTTCAAGGCCAACTACGAAAAGCTGCGCTCGGGTGACATCTACCAGGTCGCCGAGGTCGTGCGGAACCTCGCCACCCGCGAGAAGGACAAGGGCCTGTCCGCCGGGGAGAAGCGAATGCTGACCAAAGCCAAGCAGATCCTGTTGTCCGAGCTGGCCGTCGCCATCAAGAAGGACGAGGAGAAGGCCGAGGAGCTGGTCGAGGAGACCCTCGCCACGAACCAGAGCTAGCGGCTCGACACCCCCGCTGCCGCCCGGCCTCGCGCCGGGCGGTCGTCTGTTCGGGCAGGGACGCGGGCGCGGTGCCCGGGTCGGACTCCCCCTAGCATTGCCCGACGGCGGTGGAAACGAGGACGGTAGTGGTCAACAACCCGCGCAGCGGCCAGGTCGTCGCCGAGCTGCTGCGGCTCGGGATCGTGCTGCTCCTGACGGCTGCCGGGTTCTCCCTCGGCGTCGTGGTGGACGACCTGCTCGCGCTCGAGGCCCCGGAAACGACGCGGCTCGTGACCTCGGTCCTCGGCGCGCTGTTCGGCTACCTGCTCGGCGGTGGCGTCGGTCGCGCGATCGTCCGGGGAGTCGACACCGCCGCCGCCCGGCTGTCTCAGGTCCCTGCGGCCCAGCTCGTGGCTGCCGGTCTCGGGACCGCCGTGGGTGGGCTCGTCGGCGTGGCCCTGCTGATGCCGATCCTCCTGCTGCCGTTCCAACGCTTCACCGTCCCCGTGACGCTGCTGATCATCTTCGCGCTCGCCTACGCCGGCGGCCGCCTCGGAGCGTCGCGTGGCGCGGACCTGGGACGGTTCATCGGCGTCCGGGGTCGGCTCGAGGTCCGCACGCCGTCCCGGGGGACGGGCACCAAGCTGGTCGACTCGTCGGCGCTGATCGACGGTCGCGTCACGGAGGTCGCCCGGAGCGGATTCCTCGAAGGGACGCTGATCGTGCCGACCTTCGTGCTCGAGGAGGTGCAGCGGCTGGCCGACTCGGGCTCGCCGCATCGCCGGCAGGCCGGCCAACGTGGCCTGTCCACGGTGCAGCAGCTCCAGGACGAGGGGCTGGTCGCGGTCGAGATCACCGACGAGGACCCTCCCGGGGTCGAGGAGGTCGACGGCAAGCTCGTCGCGCTGTGCCGCGAGCGGGGCGCGGCGCTGCTGACCACCGATGGCAGCCTCGCCCGTGTCGCCGAGGTCAGCGGTGTCCGGGCCTTGAACCTCCACGGCCTCGCCGACGCCGTGCGCCCCCCCGTGGTCCCGGGCGACCAGATCGAGCTGCGGCTGATCAAGGCGGGCCGGGAGGCCGGCCAGGGGGTCGGCTACCTCGACGACGGCACCATGGTCGTGGTCGACGAGGGCAGCGGGTCGATCGGGGCGCAGCTCACCGTGGACGTCACCTCGATCGTCCAGAACCGCCAGGGCCGGATGCTGTTCGCGGTGCCGGCGCCGGAGGAGGACGCCACCGACGAGGGAGCAGGCGCGTGACCGGCGTCGGCGTGGTGGTCGTCGCCGCGGGCCAGGGCGATCGGCTCGGCTCGTCGGCGCCGAAGGCCCTGACCGAGCTCGACGGCGTCGCCCTCCTCGCCCACGCGCTCGACCGGATCCGGGCGGCCGGGTTGCCCCCGGCGATCGTCGTGCACACGCCCGGCTGGCTGCCCGCATTCGAGGGGGCCGTCGGCGACCGCGCGGTCGCGGCCTGGGTCGCGGGCGGCGACACCCGGACCGCGAGCGTCCGCAACGGACTCCAGGCGCTCCCCCACGACGTCGCGGTCGTCGCGGTCCACGACGCGGCACGCGCGCTCACACCGGCCGACACCATCCGGCGGGTCGTGGCCTGCGTCGGCGGCGACGTCGTTGCAGCCGCCCCGGGCCGGGCCGTCCCCGACACCCTCAAGCGGGTCGATGGCGACGGCACGGTGATCTCGACCGTGGACCGGACGGGTCTCGTGGGAGTCCAGACGCCCCAGGTCTTCCCGCGCGAGGTCCTGGTCCGGGCGCTTGCCACCGGCGACGACGCAACCGACGACCTCGTGCTCGTCGAACGGCTCGTCGCGGCCGGCGAGATCGACGGACGCGTGCTGGTCGTCCCGGGCTCGCCGCTCGGGCTCAAGGTGACCTATCCGGAGGATCTCGACACCGCCGCCCGGCTCGTCCGGACGGAGGTGTGATGCGCGTCGGCAGCGGGCTCGACGTCCACCCGTTCGGCACCGATCGCGACCGGCCACTCGTGCTGGCCGGAGTCCGATTCCCCGGTTCGCCCGGGCTCGACGGCCACTCGGACGCCGACGTGGTCGCGCATGCGGTCGGCGATGCCCTGCTCGGGGCCGTCGCGGCCGGCGACCTCGGCAGCCGGTTCGGCGTCGACGCCCCCGAGCACGCCGGGGCGGACTCGCTCGACCTGCTCGGCTCGATCGCGTCGGACCTTGCTCGCGACGGCTGGCAGGTCGGCAACGTCGACGTCACCGTCGTGGCGGAGCGGCCCCGGCTGGCACCCCACCGCGACGCCATGCGGGCCAACCTTGCACGGGCGCTCGGCGACGTCACGGTCGACCAGGTGTCGGTGAAGTTCACGACCGCCGACGGGCTCGGGTCGCTCGGTCGTGGCGAGGGCATCGCCGTGTGGGCGGTCGTGGCCGTCGTCCCGGCCTCGCCGTGAGCGCGCCGGCCGCGGGTCCGTGGGAAGGCGGGGGTCGCCTGCCGCGTTGTCGTTGCGGAACGTCGGCGTCGGCCGGCGCTGCCTCTAGGCTCGCCGCAGGCAGCGATGTCCGCACGTCCCGCCCGACCCCGCCCCCGTCCACCCGGTGAGCCGCATGTCCCTCGTCCTGCACGACACGCTGCGCCGCGAGAAGGTGCCGTTCGAGCCCCGCGAAGCGGGCAAGGTCGCGATGTACGTGTGCGGCCCGACCGTGCAGGCCGACGCGCACGTGGGGCACGGCCGCGCCGTCGTCGTGTTCGATCTCCTGCGCCGCTACCTCGACTCGCTCGGCTACGACGTCACGCTGGTGCAGAACGTCACCGACATCGACGACAAGATCATCCTGCGTGGTCGTCGCGAGCAGGTGCCACCGGCGGTGATCGCCACCCGCTACACCCGCGCGTGGAACCGCACCATGGACGCGCTCGGGATCGGGCCGCCGGACGTCCAGCCGTTGGCGACCGGCCACCTGCTGGAGATGCAGGAGCTCATCTCGGTGCTGCTGGAGCAGGACAAGGCCTACGCGGTCGACGGGGACGTCTACTTCCGCGTCCGCAGCTTCCCGGACTACGGCAAGCTGTCGGGCCGGCGCGTCGACGACATGCGGCAGGGCGAGGACGTGATCGACGCCGACCTCAAGGAGGACCCGCTCGACTTCGCGTTGTGGAAGGCCGCCAAGCCGGACGAGCCGTCGTGGCCGTCTCCCTGGGGACCGGGCCGTCCCGGGTGGCACGTCGAGTGCTCGGCGATGGCGACCAAGCACCTCGGCCACGGCTTCGACATCCACGGCGGCGGCCTCGACCTCGTCTTCCCCCACCACGAGAACGAGATCGCCCAGCACGAGGCCGCCCACGGCGACACGTTCGCGCGATACTGGGTCCACAACGGCATGGTGCAGATGGGCGACGACAAGATGTCGAAGTCGGTCGGCAACGTCGTCGCGCTCGAGGAGGCGGTCGCCACCTGGGGGCCCGGTCCCCTGCGCCTGTGGTACCTCTCGGCGCAGCACCGCAGCCCGCTGATCTTCGAGACCGACCGGTTGCGCGACGCGACCGCCGTCCACGACCGGTTCGCCACCTTTCTGCGGTCGGCCCGACGCGTCGCCGGCGACGTCGACCCCGACGGCGAGGTCGCGCAAGCCCACCTGGCGGCCTTCCGTCGCGAGATGGACGACGACCTCAATGCCCCTGGGGCGCTCGCCGCGCTGCACGAGCTGGTGTCGGACGGCAACGACCGACTCGCCAAGGCCGAGGCCGGGGACGACGACTCACGTCGGGCCGTGGCGGGGCTGGCCGACACCCTGCTCGAGGTCGGCGACCGGGTGCTGGGGCTCCAGCTCGAACGCTCCCTCGCCGCCGCCGCCGTCCGCGAGCGACAGCTCGCCCCGCTCGTCGAACAGCTGCTGCGGCGCCGGACGGAGGCTCGAGCGCAGCGCGACTTCGCCGCGGCCGACGCCATCCGCGACGAGCTCGCCGACGCCGGCGTGGTGGTCGAGGACCGACCCGAGGGTTCCCGCTGGTACGTGGCCGACGCCCCACCGGCGTGAGCCGTCGCCCGCGGCGTGGTGCCGAGTCCCGGCAGCGGGTCGTCGGTGGGCTGCACCCGGTCCGGGAGCTCCTGCGTGCCGGCCGACCGGTGCACCGCGTCCACGTTGCCGCGTCCCGCGGGCACTCGCCGGTGCTCGACGACATCATCGGCCTGAGCGAGGACGCGGGCATCCCGGTCGAGGTGGTCGACGCGGACCGCCTCGACCACCTCGCCGAGGGACTCGTGCACCAGGGCGTCGTCGCGGTGGCACCGCCGTTCCCGTACGCCGAGCTCGACCGGGTGATCGCCGAGCGCAGCCGACCCTGGCTGGTGGCGCTGGACGGGGTCACCGACCCGCACAACCTCGGCTCCGTCGCCCGCACGGCCGAGGCGGTGGGCGCCGACGCGCTGATCGTGCCGGAGCGCCGGGCGGCCGGCGTGACGCCGGCCGCGGAGAAGGCGGCCGCCGGCGCGTTGGCGCACCTGCCGGTCGTCCAGGTCACCAACCTCGTGCGTACGCTCGGGCTGCT
This sequence comes from uncultured Actinomycetota bacterium, assembly GCA_964608935.1. Taxonomy (GTDB): domain Bacteria; phylum Actinomycetota; class Nitriliruptoria; order Nitriliruptorales; family Nitriliruptoraceae; genus CAZSQF01. Next base: position 4,983 of record CAZSQF010000199.1, read on the forward strand.
CGGCGAGCGGGGTGTCTGGTCGATCGGTCTCGATGGCGACGCCGAGGCCGAGCTGAGGGCCAGCCGGCTCCTCGACGAGCCGCTCGTGCTGGTCGTGGGTGCGGAGGGCCGCGGCCTGGCCCGCCTCACCGCCGACAGCTGTGACGAGCTCGTGCGTGTGCCGATGCGGGGCCGCGTCGCATCCCTCAACGCGTCGGTCGCCGCGGGGGTGGCGCTCTACGAGATCCTCCGTCGGCGCGGCTGACGCCGCCCTCGGCCGACGGATCGGGGCGGACCGCGGCGATGCGCTGGATCGCGGCGGGTGCAGGCTCGACCTCGACCACGTCCTCGTAGGCGACGACCCGCAGCTCGTCACGGACCGCATCGAGCAGCTCGCCGGGACGCAGCAGCCAGGCGGGATTGGTCGGCCGCCCGAACCGTTCGTGGCCACGTGCGAACGTCTCGTACACCAGCGCCCCGCCCGGACCGACCGCCGCCACCAACGCCGGAAGCAGCGGCCGGTGGAGGTAGCGCGTGACGACCACGAGGTCGAACGTTCGGCCCGAGAACGGGGGCGGTGAGCCGTCCTCGAGGTCGGCCTCGACGACCTCGACACCCGTGACCCCACCCAGCGCCGTGACGTCCCGGTCGACCGCCGTGACGCGGTAGCCGAGGTCGGCCAGCAGCCGCGTGTGCCGGCCGGCGCCGGCCGCCACGTCCAGCGCGGTACGACGCTGCGACGGCAGCGTCGCGAACCGGGCCACCCACGCCGACGCCCTCTGTCGGTGCACCGCCGCCTCTCGTACGGACGGGGCACCACCGTAGGCTTCGTCGTGACCGGCCCGCTACGGTCCGGACCGCGTTGCTGTCCGGAGGCCTGCCCG
>CAZSQF010000200.1:0-5809 GCA_964608935.1 uncultured Actinomycetota bacterium
TCTCTGCGGTCATCATCGAGGACAAGGAAGGTCTCAAGCGCAACTCGCTGTTCGGCACCGACGTCGAACAGACCCAGTCGTCGATCGAGGACTTCTGCGCGCGCCTGTCGATCGGCAAGCAGGCCCAGATCACCGACGACTTCATGATCATCGCCCGCATCGAGAGCCTCATCCTCGACAAGGGGGTCGACGACGCGGCCGAGCGCGCCGAGGCCTACATCGACGCCGGGGCCGACGCGATCATGATCCACAGCCGCCGCAAGGAGCCCGACGAGGTGTTCGAGTTCTGTGCGCGGGCGGAGAAGTTCGAGACGCGGGTGCCGCTGGTGGCCGTGCCGTCGAGCTACCACCAGGTGTCCGAGCAGGAGCTCGCCGACCGCGGCATCAACGTCGTGATCTACGCCAACCACATGCTGCGCGCGGCCTACCCGCAGATGGTCAAGGTGGCACGCACGATCCTGGAGCACGGTCGGGCGCTCGAGGCCGAGCCCTATCTCGCCCCGATCTCGGAGGCGCTGTCGATCATCCCCGAGAACGAGCGCTGAACACCCGTCGGCTGCGGCTGCGCGGAGACCCAGGTCGGAGCGGCACGGCCTGACACCGAGAGGTGGCGGGGACGACATGCTGCCGCGGCCCGGCGGCGAGGGCTGCCGGGCGGCGGGGCGGCATCGTCAGGGCGGCGGTCGCAGCACGGGCCGGCTGTCGGTCCACACCACCTGCCAGCCGTGCAGGTCGTAGAGCCGGTGGTGGCGACGACATCCCAACGCCGCGGTGCTCAGCGTGAGCCTGCCGCGGAGCCGGTACGGCCGGCCCACGTGCATCACGTCGGTCCAGGCGGCCGGGATGTCGCAGCCGTCTGCGATGCAGCCCCCGTCACGTGCCTGCAGCGCCCGCCACAAGCCGGCGGGGACGGTGCGGACCTGTTCGCCGGCCTCGAGTGGCACCCCGTCGGCATCGACGAGCAGGCGGGCCACGCCGCAATCGGCCAGCAGCCGGCGCACCTCGGCGTACGGGAGTGGGCCGAGCCAGGTCGTGTCGACCACGCCGTGACCCTCGAGGATCGTCCGCCAGTCGAGGGTGACGGTGACGTGCGGGCGCACCCCGTGCCGCTCGGCGGCATCGCCCGCCCGCAGCGCCGCCCGTGCCATGTCGACGAGCGCGTCGGCGGTGGCCTGCTCGGCCGTACGGTGCTCGCCGCGGCCATCGGGCCGGCGGAAGGCATGCACGGCGGTCGCGAACGTCTCGCCGTCCAACCCGGCGAGCTGACCCGACAGGTACACCATCCCGTCGTCGCCCGTGGCGACGCTGGCCCGCTGGCGGGCCGCGCGGCGCCGCTCTGCCGCCTCGGCCGCCTCCGGCTCGAGCTCGGCCAGAAGCCGCCGGCAGGTCTTGCCGAACGTCACCGAGTCCTCGACCTCGGCGGCCGCGAGTAGCCGCCGCTCAGCCGTGTCGCGGTCGTCGCCGGCCAGGTACTTCAGCGTCTCCGCCAGCAGCTCGGCATGGCGAGCCGGCAGCGCACCGGCATCGAACGCCTCCTGGGTGGGACCCGGATCGCGCATCTGTCGGCCGAGGTTCATGGCGCGCTTGGCGTCCGACGACGACCAGCGATGCTTGCGCCGCAGGTCTTGACCGGCATCCTGCCGAGCCCGCTGCCGGGCACGAAAGTCGTCGCGGCCCTCGACCCGGGCCGCCTCCGCGGCGCGAGCTGCCCTGCGGTCGGCCACGGTGTCCGCGAGCCGGCATCGGCGCGCCTCGAGCCGCCGGCGGACCTGCTCGACCACCGCGAGCTCGGCGTCGATGGCCGGGTCGTCCAGCTCGTCGACCGGCACGGCCAGGACCTCGTCGGTGGCAGCCAGGAGTCGTGCGACCGGCGGCCGAGGCGGGATCGCCGCACCCTCGGGGCGGCTCCCAAAGCTCTGGCTGCCAGTCACTTCATGACCTCCCCAGCCATTCCACGGTTCTCCAGGTGATGCCATCGTATCGAATCTATGTTCGATTGCAATCATGCCACACCGCTGTGACAGCCACCGGACGGATGCACACCACCCTGGGGATAACCAAGACACTGGCCTCGCGCGCCGCCGCAGGGGCGCGCCGGCCCGGTCACGCCTTGTCCGGCCAGGTGCCCAGGCTGGCGCGCGCAAAGAGAACGCCCTCCGGCGTCGGCCGCTCCGAGCGGTCGGTTGCCAGAGCCCCCACGCGCCGGAGCACGGCCCGGGTGCCCGAGCCCGCGTGGGCGGCCATCCACGGTGTCAACGGCGTGCCGTCGGCGCTCATCCACCCGATCGCTCCGAGCAGGTCCGCGGTCACGGCGTCCACGTCTTCGGTCGTCTGCGTGGCGACCGCGAGCAGCAGGATCAGCCCCGCCTGGACCTCGGCCACCGCGCGCGACCTCGGCGGCATCCGCTCGGCCAGGTGCCACCACAGCGCGAGGGGATCGGTGCCCAGCGCACGTCCTCGGACGGTGCGCAGGAGTCGGCCGTGGTGCTTGCGCAGCAGCCCCATCCGCTGGGCCGACTCGCGCAGGTGGAGCACCGGTGGCGTCAGGTCCTCGCGGGTGCCCTTGCCGATCCACTCCTCCCCCATCCCGAGCTCGTCGAATGCCGCCTCGACGTGGGCGGGAGGAAGGTAGCCGGCCGCCGTGAGGGTGATGCCGTCGGCACCGACGTGGTGCAGCAGCCAGGTGTACGGGTGCACCATGCGTGTCGCCGTGCTCACGTCCATCGTCACGGGCTCGCCGAGCGCCGCGTCGGCGATCATCCGGCGCAGCCATCGTCGTTCCGGGCCCGCCGGCACGGCGGCAACGAGCTCGGCGAGCGGCGCCGGCACGGCCACCTCCGCCATCGGGCCACGGTCGAGGCCGAGCTCGAGGAGCGCGCGGTTGATCCGCTCGAGATCGAACGGCGTGGTCGCGAAGCTCGCGGGGTCGACGTCGTCACCGTAGATGTGGTCGAACTCACGGGCCAGCTCGACGTGGTCAGGATGGGCCGGGTCCGTCGCAGCCGCGATCAGCTCGTAGCCGTACACCCCGCCGCAGTCCTCGGGCGGGCCGTCCCGCCGGCCGGCGGTGGCGCCCACCCGCGGGACCGAGGTGTCCCGCGGCAGGACCGCCTCGAGCTCGAGGACGTGCTGCCAGTCGTCGCCGTAGTCGTAGGTGTAGAACAGCCGGTCGCCCGCGTCGACCAGCACCTCGTCGAGCCGTACCTCCCCCTCGGGGATACCGGCATCGCCCTCCGCCAGCTCGAACGGGCCCAGGTAGTGCTCGGTCTCCGGGCCGTAGCGCTCAGGCCCAGAGGCGAACCGGTGCAGGTGGCTGTCGGTCCAGCCGAACGCGACCTGGAGGATGTCGTGGAGCTCGTCGAGGAACAGGTCGGAGGCCAGCTCGAGGCGGCGCCACAGCGGCGGCTTGGCTCCGACGAGGTCGACTCGAACCCGATAGGTGACCGGCTCGGGGCGGCGCGGGCGCCGGCGCGACGGCGGCGGCGACGTGTCGAAGTCGTCCTCGCTGATGGGGCCCCCACCGATCAGCCGTTGCAGCACACTCGCCGCCTCCGCGGGACCGGCCCTGGACAGCACCTCCATGAGGTTGGCGACCACGTCCGCGACGTCGTCACCAGGATCGGGCGGGTCTGCGTCGCGCTGCATGCCGTCCCACTGCTCGTTGCGGTCGTTGCGTCGGCCGACGGCCCGGGACCTACCGTCGATTACCCTGGGGTGCTGGCGACCGCTTGCGCCCCCTTCGCACCGCAGGGCGCGCGAACCGAGGGAGGAAGATCCGCGATGATCGACCCGGCCCGCACCGTCGACCACCTCGGCGCGCTGGGCGTCGACCTGTTCACCGGTGTGCCGGACAGCCTACTGAAGTCGTTCTGCTCCTACATCATGGCCACGCTGCCGCGCGAGCAGCACGTCATCGCCGCGAACGAGGGCAACGCGGTGGCGATCGCGCTCGGCCACTACCTGCGGACCGGCCGGCCGGCGCTCGTCTACCTGCAGAACTCGGGCTTCGGCAACACCGTCAACCCGTTGCTGTCGCTGGCGGACCCCGAGGTGTACGGGGTGCCGATGGTGCTGCTGGTGGGCTGGCGCGGCCAGGCCGGGGTCAAGGACGAGCCCCAGCATGTCAAGCAGGGTCGGGTGATGGAGGCATTGCTCGGCGCCCTCGAGCTGCCGTGGACGGTCCTGCCGCACGAGGACGACGCCGCCGAGCAGTGCCTGAAGGAGGCGGTCGAGACGGCGCAGGCGCGGTCGTGTCCGTACGTGGTCCTGGTGGAGAAGGGCACCTTCGCGGAGGTCGAGGTGGCCGACGACGGCCCGCCGGCGGCCGCGGCGACGCTGCCGTCGCGCGAGGAGGCGCTGGAGGCGCTGGTCGACGCCATCGGCGACGACACCATCAACGTGTCGACCACCGGGATGCTCAGCCGCGAGCTGTTCGAGCACCGCGAGCGCACGGGTGGCAGCGGCGAGCGCGACTTCCTCACCGTCGGCGGGATGGGACACGCCAGCTCGATCGCGCTCGGGGTGGCGCTCCAGGAGCCCGACCGTGAGGTGTGGTGCCTCGACGGCGACGGCGCGCTGCTGATGCATCTGGGCAGCCTCGCCGTGATCGCCGACCACGGGCCGGCCAACTACCTCCACGTGGTGTTCAACAACGGGGTGCACGACAGCGTCGGCGGCCAACCCACCTCGGTGGACGTGGTCGACATCCCCGCCGTCGCGCAAGCCGCCGGCTACCGCTGGGCCGCCGCGACCTCCGACCTCGCGTCGCTGGCCGACCACGTGGCCGCCATGCGCGAGCACAAGGGGCCGGCGCTGCTCGAGCTGAAGGTCCGGCCGGGCAACCGCCCCGACATCGGCCGGCCCACGCGCACGCCGGCACAGAGCAAACAGCGGTTCATGTCAGGACTGACGTGACCCAGGATCGCGTCGCGGACGTCAGGCCCCGGCCGACCAGTGCGGTGGCCGACGTCCGCTACGGCGCCGGCGCGGTGGCACAGCTCGGACCGTTGGCCGCCGAGCACGGGTGGCGGCGGGTGCTGCTGGTGTGTGGCCGCCGGTCGTTCGACGTCTCCGGCGCGGCCGAGGCGCTGCCCGGCCTCGAGGCGGTGGCGGAGGTGCGACGCTGGGACGACTTCGTCGCCAACACCGACGCCGCGGATCTCGCCCGCGGGGTCGAGATCCTGCGCGACCTCGACCCAGAGGTGGTGCTCGGGGTCGGCGGTGGGTCGGCGATGGACATGGCCAAGCTGCTGTGCGCCTTCGACGACGCGGCCGACGCCGGCGACGTGCTCGAACGCATCCGCGCCGGCGAGCGGATCGAGCGCCGGCGGCGCGGGCTCGTGCTGGTCCCGACGACCAGCGGATCGGGCAGTGAGGCGACCCACTTTGCGGTGGTCTACATCGGCGACGACAAGTTCTCGGTCGGCGGACCGGCGCTGCACGCGGACGCGAGCATCCTGGACCCGCACCTGAGCTTCAGCGGCTCGCCGTATCAGCGCGCCACGTCGGGGATCGACGCCGTGTGCCAGGCGATCGAGAGCCTGTGGGCGACCGGCGCGACCGATACGAGCCGCCGCTTCGCCCGTCACGCGCTGCGCCTGCTGCTGCCCCACATCGAGACCTACGTCAACGACCCGACCGACGAGGCGGCACGCGCGATGTGCCTCGGTGCCCACCTCGCCGGCCGTGCGATCGACATCTCCAAGACCACCGCCGCCCACGCCCTGTCCTACGGCATCACCAAGGGCTACGGGGTGAGCCACGGCCACGCAGTCGCGCTGACGCTGGGGCACTTCATCGAGGCGCACGC
>CAZSQF010000201.1:0-5790 GCA_964608935.1 uncultured Actinomycetota bacterium
GACGGGTGAATGTGCGAGCAGGCCTCGGTCCGGGGTTCGTCCGGAGCGACAAATCGCCGGTTGCAAACGAATTCATGGGCAGTCTAGCCTCATGTCGTGCTGCGTGCCATCCGGGCGTGGGCCGTCTGACTCGACCGAAAGAATGGCCAATGGCAACCGAAATTCGCATGGGGGTCTTCTACCGTTCACTGCCGATGATCATCGCGGACAGTGAGGGCTTCAACGAGAAGCACGGCATCTCCATCGACCACCAGCAGGTCAAGTCGTCCACGCAGCAGTTTGAGTTTCTCCGGGACGACAAGTACGACGTCGTCCAGACCTCACCTGACAACGTGGCCAACTACCGGCTGAACGACAACAACCCGATCGGCGAGAAGGTCATCTCCCGCTGCTTCATGGGGATGGACTACGGCATGTACCTGGTGGTTGCGGCCAAGCCCGGGGTCACCTCGATCGAGCAGCTGCGCGGCAAGACCGTCGCGGTGGATGCGCGCAACTCCGGCTTCGCCTACGTCATATACAAGATCCTGCGCAACCACGGGCTCGAGCAGGACCGCGACTACGAGGTGATCCTGGTCGGCGGTGTCGCTGATCGCTACACGGCGATGCTCAACGGCGAATTCGACGCCACGCTGCTCAGCGGAGGCTTCGAGACGCGCGCGCAGCACGCTGGCTACGAGCTCATCGACTCCGTGTACGACATCGCGTCGCCCTACCTCGGCGTTGCCGCGGCAGCGAAGGACACCTGGCTCGCCGACAACCACGACACCGCCGTCCGGCTGGTCCGCGCGTATCGCGAGGCCACGGACTGGTGCTTCGATCCCGCCAACCGAGAGCGGGCGATCGACATGCTCGCCAACCTGCCGAACACGGACCGCGAGCTAGCGGAGAAGCTGTTCGAGGTGCAGCTGCGCCCTGGGGTCGGACTGGTTCCCGATGCCGGGATCGAGCCGGATGCGCTCGCCAATATCGTCGCGATGCGGGCCGAGTTCGACGGCTTCGAGGAGGAGCAGGACATCGATCGCCTGTCCCGTGAGGACGGTGGGATCTACACCCTCGAGATTCTCCGGGACGCCTGAGCGTCCCACGGTTGACGACCGCGTCCAAGAGTGCTTGACTTGCCACCGCAATCGTTTGCGAACCGGCGAACCTTGCGGATTGGCGATCAAGTGGGAGAGTTCGACAGTGCTGCTCCCTCAGTATGGGGGCGGAGGGCCCGGCCTGACGGAGTGGATTGTCACCAGGGACGATCGGGAGCATCCGTGCTCCGCACCCACTTCAGGGAGAGCTACTACAGGGAGAGTTGAACGTGCTTGGAACCCGACGGACATCACTGAGGGGAATGGCGAGGATCGTCGCCCTCCCGCTCGTGCTGGCACTGATGCTGGCGGCGTGCGCGGCGGACGAGGAGGCGGCGCCCACGGATGAGCCGGAAGCAGCGGACGAGCCCGAGGAGGAGCCGGCCGAGGAGCCCGAGGAGCCGGTCGACGACGAGGTCTACGTGCTCTCCTACGCGAGCCACATCCCGCGTGGGGGCGTCATCGAAGCCGGGACCGAATGGTTCCTCGAGGAGCTCGAGTCGCGCTCCAACGGCCGGATCGAGGTCGAGGCGTTCTTCGACGGTGCACTGCTCGACGGTGCTGAGCTCTACCGCGGTCTGGAGGACGGCATCGTCGACATGGCCCACGTCTCACAGTCGCGCGTCGCGGACGATCTGCCCCTGTGGGGGATCAACGGGATCCCGTTCGTGACCGACGACCCGGTCGCGGTCCAGCTGGCGAACAACCACATGTTCGAGACCGATGCGAACTTCGCCGCGATGTTCGAGAACGCGGGCATGAAGCCCCTATTCTTCAAGCCGCTGCTGGCCGAGCACTCCCTGTTCCGTGAGCCGGTCGACAGCCTCGACGGGTTCAGCGGATTGCGAATGCGTGGCCTCGGTGGTCCGGTCAACGAGGCGTATGCGTCACTCGGTGCGGACATGGTCGATGTCGCGACGCCGGAGATCTTCGAGTCGCTGCAACGTGGTGCGATCGACGGCGTCACGCAGCAGACGATCGACCTCGCCGTCGGCAACAGCCTCCACGAGGTGGCGCCGTACTTCGTCGACGCCGGGATCGGCACGGTGTTCCCCGTCGGAGCCCTGATGCGACAGGAGTCCTACGACAACCTGCCGCCCGACCTCCAGCAGCTCGTCGACGACCTGATCGCCGAGTACCCGGCGGCGAGCGTCGCCGACATCCCCGAGCTCGAGGACGGCTTCTGCGACGAACTGCTCGCCGCCGGCGGGTCAGTGACGATCCTGCCCGACGCGGAGGTCGCCGCGTGGCGCGACGACGTCATCGAGGGCATCGCGGCGTCATGGGTGTCCGACATCGCCGCGGTCTCCGGTCTGTCGGAGGCCGACGTCCAGGCGTTCCACGACAACTACATGGAGGCCGTCGAGCGCTTCCAGGCGGAGTCCACCTACGAGAGCGGTCTCCAGCGTTGCGCCGCGCGTAGTTAGTGACCGAGGGGTTGCCGTGGTCGCGTCGAGCGGCCACGGCAACGCCCGTGCCGGGCGCCGGTGCGGTCTGCGCCCGGCCACCACCTAGGCCCCCGGGAGGTCAGCCGTGTCGGACGCTGGGACGCCGCCTCGTCCGCGCACGCGGGTCCCGATCGTCGGCCACGCCGGCAGGGCCATCGATGCTCTGGCACGCGGCCTGTCCCACGTCGGCGGTCTGCTCATCCTCGGGTTGATGCTCCTGATCGTGGTGGACGTCGCGTTGCGGGCGGCCATCGGCCAGCCGCTGCCCGGCACGATCGGGTTCAGCCAGGTCATCGTGGCGGTCGCGATCTACCTCGCCTTCGCGCACACGCAGCGCACGGGGTCGAACATCCGCGTCGAGCTCGTGATGATGCGCCTTCCCGAACGCCCACGGAGGATCCTCGAGTTCGTGAACCGCCTGATCGTGACGGCGGCGAGCGCCTTGTTGGCCTTCTACGCGATCCGACCCGCACTGCGGTCGGTCCGCGTCAACGAGCACTGGGTGGGAGCGTTCATCGACGTGCCGATGTGGCCCGCCCGCTTCGCCCTCGTCATCGGGGCCGCCGTGCTGACCCTTGCCACGATCCGGATGCTGTTCGTCGGAGAGGCACGACGCGACGACGAGGACGAGACGGTCAAGGGGGAGCCGTTTTGAGCTCAGAACTGCTCGTACTCGTCATTCTTGCCCTGCTCATCGCGCTGCTGGCCAGTGGCGTGCCCGTCGGCTTCTCCCTGCTCATCAGCGGTGGGACGGGCGTGTTCGTCCTACGCAGTCTGGACGTGGCTGGGGCGACGGCGGCCAGCGCCGCGTTCAGCACCGTCGCGAGCTTCTCATTGATCGTGATGCCCCTGTTCATCCTATTGGGGTACTTCGTCAAACATTCCGATCTCGGCGAGCAACTGTTCGCGGTCCTGTCGCGCTTCGGCCACCGGCTACCGGGCGGCCTCGCGCTGGCGAGCATCTTCGCGTGCGCGGGATTCGGCGCGGTGACCGGAGCGAGCATGACCGGCGTGGCCACGGTGGGGCCGGTCGCGGTTCCCGAGATGCGCCGGCACGGGTACTCCGACCAACTCTCGACCGGGGTCATCGCTGCCGCCGGCACGCTCGGCATCCTCATCCCCCCGAGTCTGGCGGCCGTCATCTACGGGATCATCACCCAGGAGTCCATCGCTCGCCTGCTGCTGGCCGGCATCATCCCGGGGCTCGTGTCCGCGGTCGTGTACGCCGCGTTGGTGATCGCGCTGGTCCGCTACCGCAGGTTCGGTCGCGTGTTCGGCATCACCGTCGACCCGAAGGTGGCAGAGGAGGCGCTCGCCAGCGATCGTGCACGTGCCGGCGGTGGCTCGGGCGGCAGCGGTGCTCCCGCCCCGGATGCCGGGGACGACGGCCCGAAGGTGGACTACCACTGGTTCTCGCCGATCTTCAAGATCGGGATCGTCTTCGTTGTCGTGATGGGTGGCATCTACCTCGGCCTCGCCACGGTGACCGAATCCGCCGCGCTGGGTGCCTTCGTGGGCCTGCTGATCCTGATCCATGCGGCATTCCGGACTGGGGGCGTCGCCAAGGTCTGGCGGACGCTGGTGGAATCGGTGAGCGCCAGCATCTCCGCCTCGGCCATGCTGTTCCTGCTGCTCATCGGGGGATCCGTCTTCAGTGCGTTCCTGCTCATGAGCGGGATTCCCACGCGCTTCGCGACCTGGGTCGGCGGACTCGAGATGCACCCGACCGCGATCATCATGATCATCCTGCTCGGCTTCGTCGTCCTTGGCACCTTCCTCGACGGCTTCTCCACCATGCTGATCGCCGTGCCGCTCACCCACCCGGTCGTGACCACGACGCTCGGGTACGACCCGATCGTGTTCGGGATCCTCGTCATCAAGGCGATCGAGATCGGGCTGGTGACGCCGCCAGTGGGCATCAACGCCTATGTGATCTCTGGAATCACCAAGACGCCCGTGGAGCGCGTGTTCCGTGGACTCATCCCCTTCTACATCGCCGATGTCGCGACGATCGGCGTGCTGTTCTCGCTGCCATGGCTGGTCACGGTGATACCGGACATGATGCAGTAGCGACCCAACCGATCACCCAGACCCGGTCCACAGTCGGATCGGGACGAGAAAGGGAGCAAGCACATGAGTGAGGCTGTCGAAGGAAGCGTCGTTGTCGTCGGTGGCACGAACGGGCTCGGACTCAAAGTGGCCCGGCACTATGCGGACGCCGGACGCGACGTCGTCATCACGGGTCGCGATGCATCGCGTGCGCAGGCAGTCGCCGAGGACATCGGGTCGAGCGTGACCGGCCTGGCGCTCGACCTTGCGGAGCCCGACCGGATCGCCGATTCCGTGACCGGGATCGACCGGGTCGCCCACGTCGTCCTGGTCGCGATCGAGCGAGACCCGAGCACCGTCAAGGACTACGACGTGGCCGCTGCGACGCGGCTGCTGACCCTGAAGCTCGTCGGCTACACGGAGACGATCCGGGCGCTGCTGCCGGCGATGAGCGAGGACAGCTCGATCGTGCTGTTCGGTGGATCGGCGAAGGATCGCCCGTATCCCGGCTCGACGACCGTGACGACCGCGAACGGTGGGATCGAGTCGATGGTCCGGACTCTCGCCGTGGAGCTGGCCCCGATGCGGATCAACGCCATCCACCCGTCTCCGGTGGGCGACAACCACTTCTGGAAGGACAAGCCGGCGGAGGTGCTCGAGGCCATGCGGTCCCGGACGCCGATGGGACGCCTCGTGACCGAGGACGACGTCGTCGGCGGCGTCGTGTTCCTGCTCGAGAACCGTGGCGTCAACGCGAGCAACCTCGACATGAACGGTGGCTTCCTCGTCACCTGACCAGCGACCCGTCGAGAGGAGGTGTCCCGACATGCTGACGCTCGACCTGCCCCCGCGTGCGGGGGAGCGGCCGGAGACAACCAGTCCGACGGCTGAACGGCCCATGCCGCACGAACAGCGGTCCCAGAATGCACCCGTGGAGCTCCAGGAGCAGCTCCTCGAGCGGGCTCGCGAGCTGCCGGGGGTGCGGATCGGCGACAGCCTCGTGTCGGTGCCGGGCGCTCGCGCCTTCCATCTCGGCTCGGAGCATGCCCGGGGCCCGGCCGATGCGTTTCGTATGCGCACCGAGTTCGGGCATCTTCATCCGCCGTACGACGGCAGCCTGCACATGACGTTGCCCCCGCAGGCATACCAGGAGGTGCTCGACAAGGGCTGGGGCGAGCCGCACCCGTTCGCCAACACCATGATGGTGTTCGGTC
>CAZSQF010000202.1:0-5783 GCA_964608935.1 uncultured Actinomycetota bacterium
GCTCATGGATGTCCAGATGCCCGAGGTGGACGGGCTCGAGGCGACGCGCCGGATCCGCGCCTCGGACGGGCGCCAGCCCTGGATCCTCGCGGTCACGGCCAACACCGCCGACGAGGATCGGCAGGCTTGCCACGAGGCGGGGATGGACGGCTACGTCGCCAAGCCGCTCCGCGCGGAGGAGCTCGTCGTCGCTCTAAGACAGGCGTTCGAGCAGCTCGACGTCGGCGCTGGGGAGGCAGCCGACCCCGACGACGATGTCGGCAGCGTCAACATCGACGTCGTCGCGCTCGGGCACCTGGTCGAGCTGACCGGTGACCGGGCCTTCGTCGAGTCGCTCATCACGGAGTTCCGCGACGAGCTCGCGGTCCTCCTCGCAAGCATCCGCGACGCCCTGCCGGACCGCCTCGACGAGGTACGCCGGCACGCGCACAGCCTCAAGTCCAGTGCGGCGAGCCTCGGGGCCGGCGACCTCTCCGACCACGCCGCCCGTCTCGAGACCGCCGCGGCCTCCGGGGACGAGCAGGCGGTCATCGACCTCGTCGCGCTGCTGGAGGACCTCGCCGAACCGACCACGCGGGCGCTGGAGCAGGTCAATGACTGGTGAGGCGCAGGAACCCGCCACGGTGCTCGTCGTCGAGGACACCCGTGTCAACCGCCTCGCGCTGCGCCGCGGGGTGGAGCAGGAGGGGCACCGGGTCGTCGAGGCGGCTGACGGGCGGGAGGCACTCGACGTCCTCGTGCGCGAGAAGATCGACATGGTCCTGCTCGACCTCGTGATGCCCGAGCTCGACGGCTTCGGGGTGCTCGACCGGATGGCCGGCGACGCGGACCTGCGTGACATCCCCGTGCTGGTCATCTCGGCGATCGACGCCACCGAGGACGTGGCGCGGGCCATCGAGATGGGTGCCATCGACTGCCTCCCGAAGCCCTTCGAGCCGGTGATGCTGCGGGTCAGGTTGCGCACCACCCTCGAGCAGGCCAGGCTCCGACGGCTCGAACAGGCCTACCTCCGCCAGGAGCTCGCCCTGCGCCAGCAGGAGCGTCTGGCCACACTCGGACGGCTCAGCGCCGGACTCGGCCACGAGCTGAACAACCCGGCGGCGGCGGCGCTGAGCACCGCGCGGCAGCTCGCTGCGACCCTGCAGGAGTCCGAGGAGCTGCTGCGCCGCATCCTGGCCCGCGCGGACGGGTTGGCCCTGGTCGAGGCTGTCGACCAGCTGCGGGCCGCACACCGCCCACCCGCGAGCCCGGGTGAGCGCGACGGCATGGCCGCCGCGCTCGAGCCCGCCCTCGAGCGGCTCCGCGTGCCCGAGCCCTGGAACGAGGCACCCGATCTGGCGCGTTCCGGGCTGTCCCGCGAGGTCGTCGAGACCCACCTCGCCGGCCTCGACGACGGCGCCGGCCTGGCGTTGGCGTGGTGGCGCGCGCGGTCACGCATCCGTCGATCGGTCGACCAGATCGCCACGAGCGTCGAGCGGATGGCGGCGCTGACCTCGGCGCTGCGCGGCTACAGCTACCTCGACCGGGCGCCGCAGCAGGACGTCGACGTCCGGCGTGGCCTCGACGACACCCTGACGATCCTCGGGCACAAGATGACCGACGCCGTCACCGTCGTCCGGGACTACGCCGCCGACCTCCCAACGATCACCGCGTTCGGTGGCCAGCTCAACCAGGTCTGGACCAACCTGCTCGACAACGCTCTCGACGCGCTGGGGGACAGCGGGACGGTGACCGTCCGGGCGTTCGCGGCCGGCGACGGGGTGGTCGCCGAGGTCGAGGACGACGGGCCGGGGATCGCAGCCGAACTCCAGGGCCAGGTCTTCGACCCGTTCGTCACCACCAAGCCGCCCGGTCAGGGCACCGGGCTGGGGCTGAGCATCTCCCACCAGATCGTGACCGAGGCCCACGGCGGCCGCCTGACGGTCCGGTCCGAACCGGGTCGCACCGTGTTCCGTGTCGAGCTGCCGGCCACGCCCCCGGGAGGCCGCGAGCATGAGTGAGTCCGCCAGCGTCGGCGCACCACCCGTGGTGCTCAGCGTCGACGACGACGAGCAGGTGGCCGACGCGGTGGCCACCGACCTGCGCGCCAGGTACGGCGCTCGCTACCGCATCGTGACGGCGACCAGCGGGGAGCAGGCGCTCGAGGCCATCGAGCGGATCACCCGCCGCGGCGACCTGCTCGCGCTGGTGGTCGCGGACCAGCGCATGCCCGGGCTCAGCGGCACCGACCTGCTAGTCGAGGCGAAGCGGCTGCAGCCGCACGTGCGATCGGTGCTGTTGACCGCCTACGCCGACACCGACGCAGCCATCGCCGCGATCAACGACATCTCACTCGACCACTACATCCTCAAGCCGTGGGACCCTCCCGAGGAGCACCTCTACCCCGTGGTCGACGAGCTGCTCGAGGAGTGGCAGGCGACGCGGCCGCGGCCCGACGCCGCGCTGCGGCTGGTCGGCGACCGCTGGTCGGCGGCGTCCCACCGGCTGCGCGACTACCTGGCACGCAGCCGGGTTCCGTTCCGTTGGGTCGACGTCGACCACGCCGACGCGGCGCCATTGCTCGCCGCCGCCGGCCCGGACGCCCGGCTGCCGCTGCTCCTGCTCGAGGACGGGCGGGTGCTGGCGGACCCGACGCTGGCCGAGGTCGCCGGCGCACTCGAGCTGTCGCGCCGGCCACAGGTCGACTTCCACGACCTCGTCGTGGTGGGCGGCGGCCCGGCCGGGCTCGCCGCCGCCGTCTACGCCGCTTCGGAGGGTTTGACGACGGTGGTGGTCGAGGCGGAGGCGCCCGGGGGCCAGGCGGCGTTGAGCGCGAGCATCGAGAACTACCTCGGGTTCCCGTCGGGTGTGTCGGGCTCCGAGCTCGCCCACCGTGCGTTGACCCAGGCACGCCGGTTCGGCACGTCGGTGGTCTCGCCCCACCGGGCCGTGGCGATCACCTCCGACGACCCCTACCGCGTCGTGCGGCTCGACGACGGCAGCGAGCTCCACTGCGGGACGGTGATCCTGGCGACGGGGGTCCAGTACCGCCGCCTGGACGCGCCAGGCGTCGAGGAGCTGACCGGCGCCGGCGTGTACTACGGCGCCGCGTCCACCGAGGCGCCGGCGATGGCCGGCGGCCGCGCCGTGGTCGTCGGTGGAGCCAACTCGGCCGGGCAGGCCGCGCTCCACCTGTCCCGGTTCGCCGACGAGGTCGTGATCGTCGTGCGCCGCGACGGGTTGCACGACCGCATGTCCCACTACCTCGTCGACCGCGTCGAGGCGACCGACAACATCGCGGTTCGGGTGCGGAGCCGCGTCGCCGCCGTCCGGGGTTCCGGGCGCCTCGAGCAGGTGGACCTTGCGGTTGCGGACGAGGGCGAGCAGACCCTGGACGCGGTCGGCATGTTCGTATTCATCGGAGCACGCCCGCGGACGGACTGGCTCGACGGACGCGTCGTGACGGATGCGCGCGGGTACGTGGTGACCGGTCCAGCCCTCAAGCCCGACCGCTGGTCGCGCGACCGTGACCCGTTCCTGCTCGAGACGAGCCTGCCGGGTGTCTTCGCCGTCGGCGACGTGCGTGCGAGCTCCGTCAAGCGCGTCGCGTCCGCAGTCGGTGAGGGCTCGGTCGCGGTCCAGTTCGTCCACGAGGTGCTGCGCGGGGCCTGAAGCGGTGGGGTCAGTCCTCCCGGCGGGGCATGGCCTGCTCGCGCGACCGGTCCTGCACGTCGTCCCAGCGGGGGCGCGACAGCTTGAACACCTCACCGAGCGTGGCGTAGTCGCGACCCGACAGCCGGGCGACGGGGTCGAGACGCAGGGGGTCGACCCGGCCCTCGCCCCACACGCTCGGGTCGACGTGGACGTGCACGACCTCGCCGAGGACGACCCGGCTGTTCCCGGCCGGGACGATCTGGGCGAGCCGGCATTCCAGATGCGCCTTCGCCTCGGCCACGCGCGGCGCGTCGACGCGCAGCGCCGGCGCCTCCGTCAGCCCGGCCCAGGTGAACTCGTCCTCCTCGGGCGGGAAGTTCGTCGCGGTGAAGTTCATCTGCTCGACGAGGTCCTGCGTGACGAGATTGACGACGAACCCGCCCGTGGCCTCGACGTTGCGCAGGGTGTCCTTCTCGCCGGCGGACGAGAACATCACGTGAGGCGGCGCGTGGGCGACCACATTGAAGTACGAGTGGGGCGCGACGTTGCGCGTGCCGCCCGACGAGCGGGTCGACACCCACGCGATCGGCCGTGGGATCACGAGCCCGGTCATGAGGTGGTAGATCTGCCGCGGCGCCCAGTCCTCGGGGTCGAGCTCGAGCGGTTCGTCGAGGACCGCCGGCGGTTCGGCGTGCGAGGACGTCACCCGTCGCGCCCCGCGGCCGGCGCGCCGGCACCGGCGTCGGCCTGATCCTCGACGTCGTGCTCATGGAGCTGGTCACGGCCCCACAGCGCGTACCACAGGCCGACGGCGGCCGCGACGATCAGGACGGGGATCCGCATCGGTGGCGGCAGCGTCCGCCACAGCCGGCGCGCCCACGGCAGCGCCGACAGCACCATCCCGACGTTCACCGGTCGCCTCCTCGTGCTGCCTCGACCTCGACGCCCCCGACCGTAGCCGCACCCGCGCGACCACCACCGCCCGGAAGTGGGTCGCGCTCGTCCGGATACCCGGACCAGCGCTACCCGGTCACCGCGGCGGGGTCAGCGGGCGTTGAAGTACTTCGCGTCCGGGTGGTGCACGATGATCGCCGAGGTCGACTGCTCGGGGTGGAGCATGAACTCGTCGGTCAGCTCCACGTCGATGACACGGGGGTCGACCAGCTGGAACAGCTTGGCCTGGTCCTCGAGGTCGGGGCAGGCGGGGTAGCCGAACGAGTAGCGCGACCCGCGGTAGCCCTGCCGGAACCAGTCCTCCTTGCTCGGCCCGTCTTCCTCGGTGATGGACAGCTCCTCGCGGATGCGGCCGTGCCACAGCTCGGCCAGCGCCTCGGCCATCTCGACCCCGAAGCCGTGGGCGAAGAGGTAGTCCTGGTATTGGTCACGGGCGAACAGCTCCTGGGCCACGTCGCTGATGCGCCGGCCCATCGTCACCACCTGGAGCCCCAGCACGTCGGGCTCGTCCGACTCGACGGGCCGGAAGAAGTCCGAGATGCACAGGAACCGGCCCCGCTGCTGCCGCGGGAAGGTGAAGCGCACGAGCTCACGCTCGAGCGGCGCGTCGGGGTCCCACACCACGAGGTCGTCGCCGTCGCCGTTGGCGGGGTAGTAGCCGTACACGACCTCCGGTGTGACGACCTTGTCCGCCTTCGCGCGGGCGAGCCATTCGCGCAGGACCGGCCTGGCTTTGGTCTCGAGCAGCTCGCGGTACTCCTGCGGGGACAGGTCGCCGGGGGTGAAGCCCCACTGGTTGCGGAACAGCGCCACCTCGTTGATGAGCGGCGCCACCTCGTCGACCGGGATCCCGCGGACCGCCCGCTGACCCCAGAACGGCGGCGTCGGCACCTCGATGTCGGTCGGCACCGCCGAGCGCGGCCGGTCCTGCGCGTCGACCGCCGGCGGGTCCTCCAGTCGTGGCCGCTTGGTGGGCCGGCGCCGCTCCTTGCGGGCGGCGAGCTCGGCCGGGGCCTGTTCGCCGGCGCGGCGCGCCGCGAGCACGGTGTCGAGCACCCGCAGCCCCTCGAAGGCGTCCTTGCAGTAGAAGACGTCGCCCTCGTAGAGCGCGCGCAGGTCGTCCTCGACGTAGCCGCGGGTCAGCGCCGCCCCGCCGAGCAGCACCGGGTAGCCGGCGAGCCCACGTGTGTTCATCT
>CAZSQF010000203.1:0-5763 GCA_964608935.1 uncultured Actinomycetota bacterium
GACGACGCGATGGTCGACGCCGTGGATCACCGCATCGACGCGTGTGTGGAGCGTCACCCCCTGCCACAGCAGTTCGTCGTGCCCGGCGGCAACCGTGCCGCGGCCGCGCTCGACCTCGCCCGCACCGTCTGCCGCCGGGCCGAGCGCCACGTCGTGACGATGCAGCGCGCGGGGATGCTCCCGGACGAGGCCCCGCTGCGCTACCTGAACCGGGTGGCCGACGAGCTGTACGTCCTGGCGCGGGAGGTCGAGGGGACCCACGTGGCGTCGCGCGAGGGTCAGTGACCCGCCTGGTCGCCGACGACCTCGGGACGGGCGTGGCCGTGGCCCCCGACCCGGGCCGCCTCGTGTCGCTGGTGCCGAACCTGTCGGAGGTGCTGTGGTGGTGGGGGCTCGGTCCCCGGCTGGTGGGGGTGACCGACTGGTGCGTCGCGCCGCCCCGGGCCTTCGATCACAGCCGGCGTGTCCGGGGCACGAAGAACCCCGACACCGGAGCCGTTGCAAGCCTGTCGCCCGACCTCGTCATCGCGAACGAGGAGGAGAACCGCGAGCTCGACGTCCAGCGTCTGCGCGAGGCCGCCGTCCCGGTCTACGTCACCCGGGTCCGGACGGTTGCGGACGCGGCCGACAGCCTCGGCAGGCTCGGCGCCGCGGTCGGGGTCGGGCGGGCCGGGGACGGCCTGCGCCAGTCCATCCTGCGCGCCCTCGACCAGCTCGCGCGACCTCGGGCGATGCTGACCGCCTTCTGCCCCGTCTGGCGTGACCCCTGGATGGCGACGGGGCGGGCCAGCTTCGCGGGGGACCTGCTCGCCCGGAGCGGGTTCGCGGTCGTGCCCGACGACGCCGGCGCGCGCTACCCGCGGGTCGACCTGCCGGACGTGGCCGCCCGGGACCCCGACGTCGTGCTGCTGCCCGACGAGCCGTACGCCTTCGGCCCCGCGGACCGGTCCGCGTTCGACGGCTGGTCGGCGCGGGTCCGGCTGATCGACGGCACCGCGCTGACCTGGTGGGGACCGCGAACGCCCCACGCGCTGGGCGACCTCGCCCGGCTCGCCCGGAGCTTGCGGCGCCGACGGGTGAGCGGCTCCGCGGCCTAGTCGTAGGTGTGCTCGGGGCCGGGGTACTCGCCGTCGGCGACCTCGTGCTGGAAGGTCTTGATCGCCCCCACGATCTCCGAGCGCAGGTCGGCGTACTGCTTGACGAACCGGGGCAGTCGGCCGGTGGTCAGGCCGAGCAGGTCGTGCCACACCAGCACCTGTGCGTCGGTGTCGGGGCCGGCCCCGATGCCGATCGTCGGGACGTCGACGGCGGCGGTGGTCCGCCGCGCGAGCTCGGCGGGAACGCACTCGAGCACGATGCTGAAGGCTCCTGCCTGTGCCAGGGCGACCGCGTCATCCACGAGCTGCTCCGCGGCGCTCGCGTCGCGGCCCTGCACCTTGAACCCCCCGAACTGGTTGACCGACTGGGGCGTCAGCCCGAGGTGGCCCATGACCGGGATCCCGGCCCGGACCAGGTGTGAGGTGACCTCGACCATGGGGCCGCCGCCCTCGAGCTTGACGGCGTTGGCACCCGCTTCCTTGAGCATGCGCGTGGCGGAGCCGAGCGCCTGGGACGGTCCGTCCTGGTAGGTGCCGAACGGCAGGTCGCCGACGACCAGGCTGTTCGGCGCGCCCCGCGACACCGCGCGGGTGTGGTGGAGCATCTCGTCGAGCGTGACGGGGATGGTCGAATCGTGGCCGAGGGCAACCATGCCGAGGCTGTCGCCGACGAGGATGACGGGGATGCCGAGCTCGTCGAGGATCGCCGCCGAGTTCGCGTCGTACGCGGTAAGCATCACGAAGCGCTCGCCGTTGCGCTTGGCGGCGGTCAGGTCGTGGATCGACACGGGGCGCCGGACGGCGCGGTCCGTGGACGGGTCAGCGGACACCGGGTTTCCTCCCTGCCGGCCCTCGCGGGTCCAGCGGTCGTGTGAGCGGTGACGGTCGCCAGTGTGCCCGGCCGAGCGGCGTGAAGCACGTCGGCTGTCGCACGAGGCGCGCGGTACCGGTCAGCCGCGCCAGCGGTTGGTGATGGGAACACGGCGATCGCGGCCGAAGGCGCGTTGGGTGATCTTCGGGCCCGGTGGCGCCTGCCGCCGCTTGTATTCGGCCCCGTCGATGAGCCGGACGACCTGGCGGACGCTGTCGGGGTCGTGGCCGCGCGCGATGATCGCATCGATCCCACAGTCGTCCACGACGTAGGCCTCGACGATGTCGTCGAGGTCCTCGTAGCCGGGCAACGAGTCCTGGTCGAACTGGCCCGGACGCAGCTCGGCGGACGGCGGCTTCTCGATCGTGGAGGTCGGGATCACCTCCACTTCGCGGTTCCGCCAGCGCGCCAGCTCGTAGACCAGCAGCTTCGGGACGTCCTTGAGCGGCGCGAACCCACCGGCCATGTCGCCATACAGCGTGGCGTAGCCGACCGCGTACTCCGACTTGTTGCCGGTGGTCAGCACGATCGATCCGTGCTCGTTGGACAGCGCCATCAACAGCAGGCCACGCAGGCGGGCCTGGACGTTCTCGTAGGCGGTGCCCGGTTGCTGGTCGGCGTCGAAGCCGGTCCGGACGAGGTCGCCGAGCACGTCGCCAACCGCCTCGAGCGGCGCGCTGATGGGGAGCTCCTGGTAGGCGATGCCGAGGTTGTCGGCCACCCCGGCGGCGTCGGCGACCGAGTGCGCCGACGAGTACGGGGAGGGCATCGCCACGCCGGTGACGTGCTCATCGCCGAGCGCGTCTGCCGCGATCGTCGCGGTCACCGCCGAGTCGATCCCGCCGGACAGCCCGACCACCGCGTCGACGAACCCGTTGCGGTGGCAGTAGTCCCGGGTCGCCCGGACCAGCGCGGCCCACACCTCACCGACCGGGTCGAGCCGGTCACGGTCGACGTGTGGGGCGAGCGACGGCTTCGCGGAGCCGCTGCCGCCGAGCCGATGGAGGGCTCCGGGCCGGTCCTCGGGCTCGACCGGGACGTCGACCACCACCAGATCGGCGTCGAACTGCGCTCCGCGTGCCGCGATCGCCCCGTCCGGGGATGCGAGCATCGAGTCACCGTCGAACACGACTTCGTCCTGGCCGCCCACGAGGTTGACGTAGGCGACCCAGGCGCCGGCGGTCGTGGCGTGATGCACCAGCCAGCGTTCGCGGTCCGTGCGCTTGCCGCGGTGGTAGGGGGACGCGTTCAGGCTCGCGATCACGCGTGCCCCCGCCCGCGCCGCCGCCTGGGCCGGCCCGTGCTCGGTCCAGATGTCCTCGCAGATCGTGATGCCCAGCGGTACGCCACCGATGTCGATCACGCACGGCTCGTCCCGGGGCGTGAAGTAGCGCGCCTCGTCGAACACGCCGTAGTTGGGCAGCCGGAGCTTGTCGTAGGTCGCCACGACCTCGCCGTCGGCGAGCACCGCGGCCGAGTTCGTCAGGTCGCGGGTCGCCAGCGCGACGTCCCAGTGGTCCCGGTCGGTCGCATCCCCCTCGCCGGCGCCGACGTAGCCGACCACCGCCACGGTGCCGGTCGGCCCACGGGTCGCGAGCCGGTCGAGGGCAGCGAGGTTGGCCGCCACGAACTCGGGCTTGAGCAGCAGGTCCTCCGGCGGGTATCCGGTGAGGGTCAGCTCGGTGAAGACCACGACGTCGGCGCCCTGCTCGGCGGCGGCGTGCCACGCCGCGAGGACCTCGTCGACGTTGCCGTCGATGTCGCCCACGCACGACGCCACCTGGCCGAGTGCGAGGCGAAGCACCAAGGATCACGACCTCCCAGGACACGAAACATGCCTGCAACCGTGGGGCAACGGGGTGGATACGACCGCTCCGTAGCGTCCGCCACCGTACCGCCCGACGGATCCTGGAGGCTCATGGTGACACGACTACTGAAGCTCTCGCTGTTGACGGTGGCACTGCTGCTCGTGGCGGTGCCGGCCCATGCGCAGTCGGAGGGGCTCACGCTCGAAGCGCTCGAGCTCAACACCCTCATCCTGTACCTGATGGTCGCCACCGTCCTGGTGTTCATCATGCACGCCGGCTTCGCGCTGCTCGAGGCGGGCATGACCCGCTCGAAGAACGCCGCGAACATCATCGGCAAGAACCTGATCACGATCTCGATCGGGATGCTGGCCTACTACGCCATCGGCTGGGCGCTGATGTACGGCGACCAGGTCGCCAACCTCGTCGGCACGGACATGTTCTTCCTGTCCGGAGGGAGCTACGAGCCCGACTCGATCCTCGAGATGGACTTCGCCTTCCAGGCCATGTTCGCGGCGACCGCGGCCACGATCGTGTCCGGAGCCGTGGCCGAGCGCATGAAGTTCGGGGCCTACGTCGCCGTCGCGGTGACGATGACCGCCCTGATCTATCCGATCGTCGGTGCCTGGACGTGGGGCGGCGGGTGGATCGACCAGCTCGGCTTCGCGGACTTCGCCGGCTCCACCATCGTGCACATGACCGGTGGCGTGGCCGGCCTGGTTGGCGCGGCGTTCCTCGGGGCGCGGCGGGGGAAGTTCGACCCGAAGACCGGCCAGGCACGGGCCATCCCCGGCCATTCGATGCCGCTGGCCGCCCTCGGCACGCTGCTGCTGTTCTTCGGCTGGTTCGGCTTCAACGGCGGGTCGGTGCTCGAGCTCGACGGTGCGGCGATCGCGGGCGTGCTCGTCACCACCGCGCTCGCGGGTGGCGCCGGTGGCGTCGCGGCCGCGTTCTACACCCGGCTCAAGCACGGCAAGTGGGACGTCGCGATGATGGCCAACGGCATCCTCGCGGGGCTGGTCGGCATCACCGCCGGTGCGGACGTCGTGAGCAACAACATGGCCGTTCTCGTCGGCCTGCTCGCCGGCGTGGTCGTCTCGCTGTCGGTCTCGGCGATCGACCGGCTCCGGATCGACGACCCGGTGGGCGCCGTCAGCGTCCACGGCACCTGCGGCGTGCTCGGCACGCTGTGGGTCGGACTGGCGCACGGCACGGAGGGGCTGTTGTTCGGCGGTGGCGTCGGCCTGCTCGGCGTCCAGGTCGTCGGAATCCTCGGCGTCGCCGTGTGGGTCGCGTTGAGCTCGGCGGTCCTGTTCGGAGCGCTGAAGGCGATGGGTCAGCTGCGCGTGTCCGAGGACGAGGAGGTCGAGGGTCTCGACGTCCACGAGCACGGGGTCGCTGGCTACCCGGAGTTCACCTTCCCCGCCGGCGACTCGGACGTGGCGGTCACTACGATGCCGGCGGCGTCGGGTATCCCGGCGCGGCAGCCGGGTGAGGCAGGAGCCGAAGGTGGAGAAGCAGCAGGAGTACGTTCTGCGGACCGTCGAAGAGCGTGATGTCCGCTTCATCCGGCTGTGGTTCACCGATGTCCTCGGGTTCCTGAAGAGCGTCGCGATCACGGCTGCGGAGCTCGAGAACGCGTTCACCGAGGGCATCGGGTTCGACGGTTCGTCGATCGACGGGTTCGCCCGCGTCCAGGAAGCCGACATGCTCGTTGTGCCGGACGCCTCCACCTTCCAGGTACTGCCGTGGCGGCCGGAGTCGCAGGGTGTCGCGCGGATGTTCTGCGACATCCTGACGCCGGACGGTCAACCCTTCGCCGCCGACCCCCGCTACGTCCTCAAGCGCACTCTCGCGCGCGCCGGCGAGATGGGCTTCACCTTCTACATCCACCCGGAGATGGAGTTCTTCCTGTTCGAGGGCAGTGACGGCACGGTGCCGCTCGACAACGGGTCCTACTTCGACATGACGCCACTGGACATCCAGCAGG
>CAZSQF010000204.1:0-5748 GCA_964608935.1 uncultured Actinomycetota bacterium
GCCTTCGGCGCACACGGATACCGCGTCACCGCGCCCGACGAGCTCGAGGAAACGCTGGCCGCAGCCCTGCGCGACGACCATCCCGCCGTCGTCGACGTGCTGGTTAACCCTGACGAGCTGGTGATCCCGCCGCAGATCGAGATTGCGCAGGCAATGGGCTACGCCGAGGCCAAGATCAAGGAGTTCTTCGGTGTCGGCCAACAGGAGGGCGGCTTCGGCGTCATCACGGACGTACTGCGGTGACGAGACGGCCAGTTCGGTGAGGTCGTACTCGTGGAACTTGAGGTTTCGATCGCGCCAGTACAACGACCATTCACCCGAGTCCTCGTGTATCGCAGACGAGCGATCGGGAACCGTGTCCACTCGTCACCCGTGTCGGGATGCCACGGAGGGCGGTACGCCAAGTGGTGATGGTGCTATCGGTTACGTCGAGCTCGATACGGATCTGCTCGTGAACGTGTCACCGTTATGCCGCTATCGGCATACGCGGTAAGGCGCAAGCACGGTTCTGAGGGGGCCGGGGGGGGCAGCAATGCGCCCCGGCTACCCCGACTGCGGGCGCGGCATCCCCGACCCCCGACCGACGTTGACTGGAACTCACCCCGTTGTCAGGGGGTCAAGATTCAACCGTTGCCGACACCAGCGCGGACGTGATCACAGCGGGCGGGCTGTCGCTCAGCAGGCGGTCGGCTTGCGGAGCGCCGGTGAGTGCAGGTCCGCGCAGGGAGCCCACACGAGACCGGTCAGGGGCCGCGAAGCTCCCCGCGGCGACATCCGGAACGCGGCTTCGTGTGTCCGCCGGCGGGCGGGGTTCAGGGGAGGTTCAGGGACTTATGGGCGGTGTCAACGGCTTTCGCGAACGGAGTCGTGACACAGATCGCTATTGAGCAGGTATGGGTGAACGGGACACCCGTGTCGGATCCCAGGGACGATTGAAGGCGCCGGAGCCGTGGCTGAGGTGAGAACACGGCCCACGCATATCGACGAGAGCGCAAGGCCGGTCCCACGACTTGGAACGGCGGTTTCAGTACGAGGGACGGTGTGGTTGATCAGATCCAGCCTTCCTCCCAGGCGCGGTAGGCGGCGGCGTGTCGGCTGGGAGCGTCGAGCTTGGTCATGGCTGAGGAGAGGTAGTTGCGGACGGTGCCCTCGGCCAGATGCACCTCATCGGCGATGACTCGAACGGCCTCGCCGGTCCTCGCGGCGCGCAACACGTCCAGCTCTCGGGCGGTGAGAGGGCAGTCTGCCTCGGTCAGGGCCGAGGCGGCGATGTCGGGGTCGACGTAGCGGTTGCCGTCGGCTACGCGTCGCAGGATGTCAGCGAGCTCGCTGGCGGCGGTGGTCTTGGGTACGAACCCGACCACGCCGGTGGCCAGGGCACGGCGCAGCACGCCCGGCCGTGCGTGCCGGGTGACCAGCACCACGCGGGTCGGCAGTTCGGCGATGATGGACTCGGCAGCGTGTAGCCCGTCGGCGGGGGGCATCTCGAGGTCGAGCACGGCGATGTCGGGGCGGTGCTCGCGAACCTGGTCGACCGCGGCGGTCGTCGTGCCGGCCTGTGCGACCACCTGCAGGTCGTCCTCGAGGTCGAGCAGCGAGGCCAGCGCCCCGCGGATCAGGTCCTCGTCGTCGGCGAGCAGCAGCCGGATCATGCCGCCTCGTCGGCAGTCGTCGGGACGCGGGCAGTGACGGTGAACCAGCCGTCCGCGCGGTCCCAGTGCAGCTGGCCGCCGGCATCGGCGAGCCGATCGGCCAAACCGGTCAGGCCGGTGCCCGGCGCGTGGTCCGGTGGGTCGTCGGCGCCGTCGTTGTCGACCTGCAGCCGGGTGTCGTGGCCGTCGACGTCGAGTACCAGTCGGGCCCGGCGGGCGTTGCTGTGCCGCAGGATGTTCGTGGTCGCCTCGCGGACCACCAGGCCGAGCAGCTGCCGGCCGGGCTCGCCCACCGTCGCCGCGTCGGTGGTGGTGCCGTGCTCGAGGCGACCGTCGATCCCGGCAGCCTCGAGGACCCGGGTGGCGTTGGCGAGCTCGTCGACGAGCGGGGTCCGGCGGTAGCCCTGCACCACGTCGCGGGTCTGGGCCAGCGCGGTGCGGGCGTGTTCGTGGACCTCGCGCATCTGGGTCGCCGCGGCGTTCGGATCGGTGGGAGCCAACCGGGTGGCCAGCTCGCTCTGTAGGGCGATGACCTGCAGGTGCTGCCCCTGCACGTCGTGCAGGTCGGCGGCAAACCGCAGCCGTTCGTCGGCGACAGCCAGCTCGGCCTCCAGGCGTCGGGTCCGTTCCAGCTGGTGGACCAGCTGCCAGAACCATCGGGCCACCACCAGCCCGCCGGCCACCGCGATGACCAGCAGCACCTGGTTGGCCAGGCCCGTCGCGTCGACCCAGCCTCCGGCGACTCGCCGTGCGACCTGGACCACCACGACGGTCGTCACCGCACCCGCCCCGAGCACAGTGCTGCGGCGCCGGGCCGGGACCTGGACGGCCACCGCGGCGCTGGCCACGCCGGGGACCAGGGCCCCCATGACGGTGCCGGCCCACTGGGCAGCGGCCAGGGCGACGATCGCCCCGCCGGCCGCTGCGGCCACGAGCCACGGCACCTGACCGAGGGACCCTGCGTTGCCATCACGGCCGGGCAGGCGCAGGGCCAGCAGCCGGGCCGCGGCGATCGTTGCGGTCACGGTCCCGAGGCCGGCGATGACCGCCACCAGCGGATCCCGCTCGGTGATCACGATCGCGACCAGCAGGAAGGTGCCGACACCCCAGGCGACCCCGACGGTGCTCCACCAGGTCAGGTGGCGCATGCGTGCAGGGTCCAGCCTCACGGCCGGGGCGTCGCCACTGGCGGCCGGCCCGGACTGCTGGTCCGGGTCGGGGGACGGGACGGCGGGGCGCATGGTCGCATGATGCCGCAATGACCGGCTCGCGTCGTGTGATGTCTGTCATCAGATCCCGTGACAGGTGCACGCGGGTCCGTGACGCCACCCACTACCGCCGGGCCGGCCGGGCGGCCACGGTGGCCCCATGCACACACCACGACTCACCCACCCCACGGCACCGCACGGTGCCCGCACCGACGGCTCGACCGATGCCGCAGACGCGTCCGGCCCCCGCGCCGATCTCGCCGTCGAGGTCGAGGGACTGCGCTGCCGCTACGGCGACTTCGAAGCCGTCCGCGCTATCGACCTGCGGGCCCGGCAGGGCGAGCTGCTGGCCGTGCTCGGCACCAACGGGGCGGGCAAGATCACGACCGTGGAGGTGCTCGAGGGGCGCCGTCGCGCCGACGAGGGGCGGGTCCGGGTGCTGGGCCAAGACCCGCACAACGACCGCCGCAACCTGGCCGCACACGTCGGCGTGGTCTTCCAGGAATCCGCACTGCCCGACCAGCTGACCCCCCGCGAGTTCCTGCGCCTCTGGCACCGCGTCGCCGGCGACGGGCAGCTGACCCACCGGCCCATCGACGCCCAGCTCGACCGGGTCGACCTCACCCACCGCCGTGACGTCCGCATCGGGGCGCTGTCCGGCGGCGAGCGTCGCCGGCTCGACCTCGCGACCGCCCTGTCCGCCGACCCGAAGCTGCTGTTCCTCGACGAGCCCACCGCCGGGCTCGACCCCGAGTCCCGCGCCGACAGCTGGGAGCTGCTCCGCGGGCTCCTTCGGCTGGGCACCACGGTCGTGCTGACCACCCACCACCTCGAGGAGGCCGAGGCCCTGGCCGACCACCTGGCCATCCTCCACCAAGGCCGCATCGTGGTCGACGGCAGCCGCGACCAGCTTCTGGGACCCGACGACGGGACCGACCGACGGTCGCTGGCCGAGGTCTTCCACGAGGCCCGCCGCACGACCACCACGACGACGGAGCATTGACACCGATGACAGTCGCCACCGCCCTGGCCGCCTCCGAGCTGCGCATACTGGCCCGCGACCGCGTCGCCCTGTTCAACGTGGTCGTCGTGCCCCTGGCGGCGGCCGCCTGGCTCGTCACCAACCCACCACCCGCCGACGAGCTGCCCGGCCCGGTGGCCGCCGCGGGCGCGTCACTCGTGCTGGCCGTGTTCACCAGCGCCGCACTGGTCCTGCGCTCAGTCACCGCACTGGTCCAGCGCCGCGAACGGCACCTGCTCGAACGCTGGCGCGTGTCCGGGGCCGCCCCCGGGGCCATCCTCGCCGGCACCCTCGCACCCGGCGTGGTCCTGCTCGTCGGGGGCGTGGGCCTGATGCTCCCCGCCCTGGCCATCGCACTGCAGGACCCGCCGGCCCAGCCCGGCTGGCTGGTGCCGGCCGTGGTGCTCGCTACCGGACTTGGCGGCGCCGGCGCGACGCTCGCCGCCGCGTTCGCACGCAGCACCGAGGCCGCGACAACCGTGGCCCTGCCCCTGCTCGCCGGCCTGCTCGGCGGAGGGATCTGGGCGACCCTCGTCCCGCTCGGGGAGGTCACGTGGCGGATGCGAGTTACCGGTGGCGGGGCGCTCACAGAGATCGTACGCATCGCCTGGTAGGGACCACCCGACGGCGGCGGGACCACCGCCGCGGCCCGGGCGCTCGTACCCAGCGTGACCGTGCTGCTCGGCCTCGTGTCCGTCCTCACGGTCGCGGCCGCAGTCACCTTCCGCTGGAACCCCCGCCACTGACCCGTACCGCCCCGAACACGAGCGGAGCTTCGATGCTGATCGTGACCACCGACGACGTCCCGGGCCATCGCCGTCTGCAGGCGCTCGGCCTGGTCGAGGGCAACACCACCGTGGCGATGCACGTGGGACGCGACCTCATGGCCGGCTTCCGTAACTTCGTCGGAGGCGAGGTCGTCCAGTGCACCCACCTCCTCGCCGACGCACGCGACCACGTCATGGAACGGATGCGCGAACAGGCCCAACGTCTCGACGCCGACGTCATCGTCGCCGCCCGGTTCACCACATCCGCCATCAGCGACAAGGCAGCGGAACTCCACGGCTACGGCACCGCCATCCGCCTCGACGAACCCGGCCGCAACCGCGAGAACCCAGCCAAGCCGTAGCCTCAGAAGCCAGGATGGCGAACCACGCACTCATCGAACCGGAACGGCCCCACGACGCTCGATGGCGTAACAAGAAGTCGCGTAGCTGTATCGCCCGATCGCGGCGGCGCCAACGGCCGTCGTGCAACGGCGGCTTCAACCATTTCTGTTGAGGATTCGAGAGACGCACGGGGCTGTCGGGGTCAGTTGCTAGGCGACACGTTGTTTGAGCACGGCGGCGACACCCCGCGGGAGGACGAGATGAGCATGTGCCCGAACGATTCTCGACTCCTTGTCAACGGCCATCTCGTTCTCACCGCTGGCGGACATCAGAACTCACCGCTGGCGGACACGAGTTCTCCCCGCTGGCGGACGTGAGATCTCCCCGGGCAGGTGTCAGGTCAGTGGCGTCACCCCCTTGCCGTCGCGGGCTTGAGCGAACCGGTAGCTGTCGCCTTCGGTGACCACGAGATGTGCGTGGTGCATGAACCGGTCGACTGCGGCAGTGGCGATCGTGGCCGGGAGCAGCTGGTCGAACCCGCCCGGGTGGATGTTCGAGCTGATGGCCACGGATCGGCGTTCGTAGGCGGCGTCGATCACGCGGAACAGGGCTTCGGCAGCCTCGGCCGGGACCGGGAGCAGCCCGATGTCATCCACGACCACCAGGTCGGCCTTGAGCACGCGGTGGACGGCCTTGGCGACGGTGTCGTCGGCTCGGTGGCGGGTGACGAGCTGGCCGAGGGTCTCGATGGTGAACCA
>CAZSQF010000205.1:0-5727 GCA_964608935.1 uncultured Actinomycetota bacterium
ACGTGCCGCGCCCCGTGTACTTCCTGGGCAAGGCCGACTACTGGGACTCGTGGCGTACGCGGTGGTTCTTCCGGGGGACCGGGGTGGTGCCGGTCAGCCGGAAGGGTGGGGAGGAGAGCGAGGCCAGCCTCGTCACCGGCGTCGAGATCCTGCGCAACGGCGACCTGCTCGGCATCTATCCGGAAGGGACCCGCAGCCCCGACGGCAGGCTCTACCGGGGCAAGACGGGGCCGGTGCGCATCGCCCTCGAGGCCGATGTGCCGGTCGTACCGTGCGCCGTCATGGGGACGGATCGGGCCCTGCCCACGGGCAGCTACCGCCCGCGGCGCGAGCCCGTGACGGTGCGGTACGGCCAACCGCTCGACCTGTCGCGCTACCGGGATCGACGGACCGACCCGTTCGTCCTGCGGTCGGCCACCGACGAGCTGATGTACGAGATCATGATGCTGTCGGGGCAGGAGTACGTCGACGAGTACGCGGCCAACATCAAGTCCGGTGAGGTCGACCTCGACGCCGACCTCGTCGATCCGCCAACGGACGCCCCGCCGGACGACGAGGGCGACGCGGACGGCGGCGACCGCCGGGCCGCGTCGTGACGTCTAGCCCGCGTCGAGGTCGAGTGCGGCCGAGTTGATGCAGTAGCGCAGGCCGGTCGGCTGGTCCGGCGCATCGTCGAAGACATGCCCGAGATGTCCGCCGCACGACGAGCACACGACCTCCAGCCGGCGCATCCCGAGGCTCATGTCCTCGCGATAGCCGACCGCGTCGTCGGTGGCGGGCGAATGGAAGCTCGGCCACCCGCACCGGGCGTCGAACTTCGTGTCGGACACGAACAGCTCGCTCCCGCACGCGGCGCAGCGGTAGACGCCGTCGGCCGTCTCGTCCCAGTACGCGCCGGTGAACGGGGCCTCGGTCCCACGTTGCCTGAGCACCCGGAACTGCTCGGGGGTGAGCCGCTCGCGCCACTGCGCGTCGGTCAGCCCGACCTGTTCGCTCACGTGCCCCTCCTCGACGACGCGTCCGCGAGGGTACGTCGTGACGTGCAAGCCGGTGACCGCGCTCAGGTCTGGTGGGATCCTGCCGCCTGCTCGAGGCGGACGCTCGCCTCGGGCGCCAGTGCGAGCTCGTGGCCGAGCAGCAGGACGCGACCGAGCTGGGCCACCAGCTCGAGCGGCCGCGGGACGGTCAGATCGTCACGAGCGTCGAGGATGGCCGTCAGGGTCTGGGGGATCTCTCCCTCGGGCGACGACTCCGGGGGCGCGAGGCGCTCGCCCCACGACCAGCCGTCGGCGTCGACCCGATAGGCGTGCAACGACGCCACCAATCGGGCCGGGCGCACACGCCCGTCCGCCAGCGAGACGGCCACGACCCGTACACGAGGGTCGGCTCCGGTGGGCTCCGCCGCCGCGGCGCACTCGTCCAGTGGCCACGCGTGGCCCGGCAGCGACAGTGCGAGCCGGTCGCTGCCGAGCGGAAGGAACAGCGCCAGGAGCTCGACGAGCGCCGGGACCAGCTCGCCCGGCCCGAACGGGCGGAGTGCGGCGACGGCCTGTGGCTCGTCGCCCGCGAACGCGATCAGGGTCGGGGCCGGTGGCCGGCCGGCGTCGAGGTCGGCGCTCGCGAGCGCGAGCAGCGACGGCTCGACGAGATCCCAGGTCAGCTCGGACGGTGGCAGCACGACAGGCCCTCCCTCGGCCGCGACGGTCTCGCGGCATCGACGCGACAGCCTGCACGGTCGCGCCCGCCGTGGCCGGTCGGGATCGCTCCGCCCTGGGGAAAGGATGAGTGAGCCGACCGTCGGGCGACGTGTGGGTGCGTCGAGTCACGCGTCCGTGACGTGGGCCCAGCCCTTGGCCCGGTCGACGGCGGCCCGCCAGCCGGCGACGAGCCGCCGACGCTGCTCGTCGGCCATCGCGGGCTCGAAACGCCGGTCGAGCTGCCACACGTCGGCGAGCTCGTCCGTGGACGACCACACGCCGGCACCGAGCCCGGCCAGGAAGGCGGCCCCGAGCACCGTGGTCTCGGCGTTCCGGGGTCGCAGGACGGCAACGCCGAGGATGTCGGCCTGGAACTGGCACAGCAGGTCGTTGGCGGCTGCCCCCCCGTCGACACGCAGGCCCTGGAGCGCCTGCCTCGACTCGCGCTGCATGAGCTCGGCGACGTCGAGGGTCTGGTAGGCCATCGCCTCGAGCGCCGCGCGTGCCAGGTGGCGCCGGTCGGTGCCCCGCGTCATCCCCACGATCGTGGCGCGGGCGTACTGGTCCCAGTGCGGCGCCCCGAGCCCCGCGAAGGCAGGCACCAGGTACACGCCGTCGTTGCCGTCCGGCAGCTCGGCGGCGAGTGGTTCGGTCTCGCTCGCGGTCGAGATGACCCCGAGCTGGTCGCGCAGCCACTGGACGCTCGCGCCGGTCACGAAGATCGCCCCCTCGAGCGCGTAGGTCACCGCGCCGTCGAGCTGCCAGGCCACCGAGGTGAGCAGCCCGTGCTGCGAATCGACCGCGTCTGCGCCGGTGTTGAGCAGCAGGAACGATCCGGTGCCGTAGGTGTTCTTGGACGTGCCGGGTTCCCACGCGCCCTGGCCGAACAGCGCCGCCTGCTGGTCACCCGCGATCCCGGTGATCGGGGCGGTGATGCCGAGGAAGGCGGAGGGATCCGTCGTGCCGAACTCGCCCGCCGTGTCACGGACCTCGGGCAGCAACGGTGGTGGGACGTCGAGCAGGTCGAGCATCTGGTCGCTCCAACCGCCCGCGCGGACGTCGTAGAGCATCGTCCGGGACGCGTTGGAGGGCTCGGTGACGTGCTCGCGGCCACCGGTCATCCGCGCCACCAACCAGGTGTCCATCGTGCCGAACGCGAGCTCGCCGGCCTCGGCCCGTGGCCGGGCTCCCTCGACCTCGTCGAGCAGCCAGGCGAGCTTCGTGCCCGAGAAGTAGGCGTCGACCACGAGGCCGGTGACCGCGCGGATCCGTGCCGCGTGGCCGGCCCCCTTGAGCTCGTCGCAGCGCCCTGCGGTGCGGCGGTCCTGCCACACGATGGCGTGGTGGATCGGCTGCAGCGTCCGCCGATCCCACACCAGGGTGGTTTCGCGCTGGTTGGTGATCCCGACGCAGCTGACCGCCTCCCCCCGGGTGGCGCTGGCGTCGAGGGCGGCCCGACACGCCGTCAGCGTCGCGGCCCAGATCTCGTCACCGTCGTGCTC
Source organism: uncultured Actinomycetota bacterium (assembly GCA_964608935.1). GTDB lineage: Bacteria > Actinomycetota > Nitriliruptoria > Nitriliruptorales > Nitriliruptoraceae > CAZSQF01. The sequence continues at coordinate 3,200 of CAZSQF010000205.1, forward strand.
GATCCATCCCGGCCGCGGGAAGTGCTGGGCGAACTCCTGGTACCCCGACCCGAGGATCGCGCCGGCGGCGTCGATCACGAAGCCGCGGACCCCGGTGGTGCCCTCGTCGATGGCCAGGATCCGTGCTGCCACGCCGCGCCCTCCCGACCCTCGGCCGCATCGAGATGGCCGCGAGACTAGTGGGGCGTAGTATCCGCCCCCGACGACCGCCCCACCCTCCCACCGTCAAGGCGTCCCATCCACATGGTCTCCCGGATCGGCATCCTCACCGGTGGTGGCGACTGCCCGGGCCTGAACGCCGCCATCCGGGCCATCGTGCGCCGCTGCTCGCAGGCCAACGTCACCACCTACGGGTTCCGCAACGGGTGGCAGGGGGTGCTCGAGCTCCAGGTCGACCAGCTGACCCTGTCCTCGACCCGGGGGCTGCTCGATCGGGGCGGCACGATCCTCGGCACGTCCCGCGTCGATCCCTACCGCGAGGAACGCGGGGTCGAGCGCATCCACGACGCCATCGACGTCCACGAGCTCGACGGGCTCGTGGTCATCGGGGGTGAGGGCACGCTGTCGGCGGCGGCCCGGCTGCACCGCGACGAGGGCGTCCCGTTGGTCGGGATCCCGAAGACGATCGACAACGACGTCGCCGAGACCGACCTCACCATCGGGTTCCTGACGGCCGTGCGGATCGCGAGCGAGGCGGTGGACCGGCTCCACTCGACGGCGGAGTCGCACAACCGCGTCCAGGTCCTCGAGGTGATGGGGCGCCACGCCGGCTGGATCGCGACCTATGCCGGCATGGCCGGTGGCGCCGACGCGATCCTCATCCCCGAGGTGCCGTTCGACATCGCCGAGGTCTGCCGGCACCTCAAGCGCCGCGCCGGCATGGGCCGCGACTTCTCGATCGTGGTCGTGGCCGAGGGAGCGCAGCCGGTCGAGGGCACCCTGGAGCTGCCCCCCGTCCACCGCGACGAGTTCGACCGCCCCAAGCTCGGTGGCATCGCCCATACGATCTCGACGGAGGTCGAGCGGCGCACGGGGTTCGACTCCCGCGAGACCATCCTGGGCCACGTCCAGCGCGGTGGCTCGCCGAGCCCGATGGACCGCATCGTCGCGACCCAGATGGGCGTCCGGGCGGCCGACCTCGCGATCGCCGGCGAGTGGGGATCGATGACCGCCTACCGGGGCGGCACGGTCGCCCCGGTCAGCCTGGAGGACGCCACGCGGAGCCTGAAGGGGGTGCCACCCGAGCTGTACGAGGTCGCGGAGGTGTTCTTCGGATGACGCGTACGGCGATCCAGCGGGGGCGGTCGGCGTGACCGTGGACACGGCCGAGCTGTCCGCCGTCGCTGTGGAGGTGGCCGAGGCGGCCGGTGCCCTGCTGCTGGGCTATGCCGGGCAGCGGGCGTCCGGTGGCGACCTCGGGGTCGCGACCAAGTCGTCGGCCACCGATCCGGTCTCGGAGGCCGATCGTGCCGCCGAGCGTCTGATCAGCGAAAGGTTGGCAGCGGCCCGACCGGACGACGGGCTGCTCGCCGAGGAGGACCAGGCCGACCGGCGCGGCACGAGCGGGCTGCGCTGGGTCGTCGACCCGCTCGACGGCACGGTCAATTTCCTCTACGGCCTGCCGCAGTGGTGCGTGTCGGTTGCGTGTGAGGACGACCACGGCGCGATCGTCGCGGTCGTGCACGACCCCAGCCGCGGCGAGACCTTCCGTGCCGCACGCGGTGCGGGTGCGCATCTCGCCGACGCCACGCTGGCGGTGACGCGGGTCGCCGCGTTGTCGGACGCGCTGGTGGCCACGGGCTTCGCCTATGCGCCCGAGGTCCGCGCGGACCAGGGCCGTGACGTCGCCCGGCTGCTCCCGCGGGTCCGTGACGTGCGCCGTGCGGGCTCGGCTGCGCTCGACCTGGCCTGGTGCGCCGCCGGGCGGCTCGACGCGTACGTGGAGTTCGGGCTCAAGCCGTGGGACTGGGCCGCCGGTCGGCTGCTCGTGGTCGAGGCCGGTGGCGTCGTCAGCGAGCACACCCGCGCGCTCGGGCAACAGGAGGTCGCGGGGCTCGTCGCCGGGGGGCGGACGGCACACGACGCTCTGCTGGCAGCGCTCGACGAGCCCGGTGGCCGCTGACCGCTACGCGCTCGCTGACCGCCCCCAGGCCCCCGTGCGGCGCGAGTCGGTCGGGGCCGCGAGCTCGCGCCCGGCGGCGTCGGCGAAGCGCACCATCGTCTCGCGCAGCCGGATCACGTCCTCGCGGACGAGCGCCTGCGGCCCGTCGCACAGCGCCGCCTCCGGACGCGGGTGCACGTCGATGATCATCCCGTCCGCGCCGACGGCGATCGCCGCCCGCGTCAGCGGCATCACGAGCTCCCGCTTGCCGCCGGAGTGGGACGGGTCGATGATGACCGGCAGGTGGGTCAGCGACTGCGCGACCGGGACGGCGGACACGTCGAGGGTGAAGCGGGTCGCCGGCTCGTAGGTGCGGATGCCGCGCTCGCACAGCACGATCTGGAGGTTGCCGGTGTGCGCGATGTAT